>NZ_SKFB01000101.1:0-1886 GCF_004344885.1 Lysobacter sp. N42 | reverse complement strand
GGCGATCCCGCCCTGCGCGAGCGCGCTGGCGGTGCCGCTGCCCGCATCGAGCAGCAGCACGGGGCGCGGCGCGCAGGCCAGCGCGGTGCACAGCCCGGCCAGGCCCGCGCCGACCACCACCACCGGCGCCTCGCGCGCCATCAGACGCGCTCGCGGCGGCCGATGGCGAGCATGCGCGCGAGCGCGCGTCGCGCGCCTTCGGCCACCTGCGGCTCCACGTCCACTTCGTGGCGCAGGTCGCGCAGGCACTCGTAGACGTTCTGCAGGGTGATGCGCTTCATGTGCGGGCAGAGGTTGCAGGGCTTGATGAACTGCACGCCGGGAAAGCGCGCGCGCAGGTTGTCGGCCATCGAGCACTCGGTGATCAGCGCCACGCGCTCGGGCTGCTCCTTCTCCAGCCACGCGCCCATGGCGGTGGTGGAGCCGACGAAGTCCGCCTCGGCGGTCACCGCCGGCGTACATTCGGGGTGGGCGACGATGCGCGCGTCGAAGCGGCGGCGCACGTCGCGCGCGTCCTCGGCGGAAAAGCGCTCGTGCACCTCGCAGGCGCCGTGCCACAGGATCAGCTCGACCTGCGTCTGCTGCGCGATGTTCAGGCCCAGGTAGCGGTCGGGCAGGAAGATCACGCGCTCGGCGCCCATCGCCTCCACCACCTGCAGCGCATTGGCCGAGGTGCAGCAGGCGTCGGATTCGGCCTTCACCGCGGCGGAGGTGTTGACGTAGGTGACCACCGGCACGCCGGGGTAGCGCGAGCGCAGCGCGCGCACGTCCGCGGCGGTGATGGAGGCGGCCAGCGAGCAGCCGGCCTCGGGGTCCGGGATCAGCACGCGCTTTCCCGGCGCCAGCACCTTCGCGCTCTCGGCCATGAAATGCACGCCGCAGAGCACGATGGTGTCGGCCTCGCAGTCGGCGGCGGCCTGCGCCAGCGCCAGCGAGTCGCCGGTGACGTCGGCGATGCCGTGGAAGATCTCGGGCGACTGGTAGCTGTGCGCCATCACCACCGCGCCGCGCTGGCGCTTGAGCTCGCGGATCGCGTCGATCCAGGCGAGGTGGAAGGGGATCTCCAGGCAGGGCAGCAGCGGCTCGAGGGTGCGCACGAGGTCGGCGTAGCGCTGCTCGAGGTCGGCGTGCCAGGTCGGTTCGGGAACGGCGTTCATGGCGGTGGCTTCAGTGCGCGGCGCGATGCGCGTCGCGGGCGTCGCGGGCGAGCCCGGCGGCGCGGTGCAGCACGATGCGCAGCGCCAGCGGCACGCGCTCCCAGGGCAGGCGGTCGAGCACGTTGCGCGCGGTCAGCCCCAGCTCGGTGTCGCCGGTGAGCACGAGCCGGCGCTGGAAGAACAGGGTGTCGGCGTCCTCCAGCCGGGCGGCCAGCAGCAACAGGTCGGTGGCGCTGCCGCGCACGCAGGCCTCGGGAGCCTCGTCGACGGCCACCAGGCCCGTGCCGCGCAGCTCCAGCGTCCAGCGCAGGCCGAGGTCGGCCACCTCGATGCCCAGGCGGCGGCGGTGCATGAAGTCGAGCAGGCCGTCGGCGATGGGCACCGCGAGCACCGAGGCGACGGCGCGCTCGAGCAGGCGCCGCTGCAGCGGCTGCGGCAGGCGGCGCAGGAACGGGGCGAGGCGCGCGGGCGGCGGCACGAGGCGCAGCCAGCGCGCGGCGGAAGCGGGGTGGGCTTGCATGGCGGGCGGGATCATGCGGCCGCTTGCCGGCGGCACGCCTTGATCCAGGTCAGCCGCCAGGCCCTGCGCGCGGCGGGCGTCGGCGATGGCCGCCTCGAGCACGGCGTCCACCGTGGCCGCGGGCACGCCCAGGCGCGCGCAGCGAGATCTTGTGCAGGCCCACGCCGAAGTAGTCCATGACCGCGAAGGTCATGGCCAGCACCAGCGGG
>NZ_SKFB01000100.1:0-2039 GCF_004344885.1 Lysobacter sp. N42 | reverse complement strand
CGGCAAAGCTGCCGCAGCTCTGGCATGATCGGCTCCGGATAGCCCGCCGCAGCGGCGCGGCTTAGCTCTGGTGTTAGCTGCCATGGAAGGTCCAATGCGACTCGTCACTATCTCCGCGCTATTGCTGGCATCAGTCCCAGCGTCCGCAACAAGCACGATGTGCACGTTCACGCCCCCTCCGACCTCTCCGGTTCCGACCCTTGAGCTCCTCGGATACGGAAAAGTCGGCCCCATCCAGGTAAACGGGCGAGGCGGGCCGCGCAACCTGCCGCCCACGTCATGGAAAGTGGTCGATTTCCACAGGCAGTCTGCGAGGGTCCACATTGTCTTTACCAACCCGGGTGACCCCTCGTTGCCTCCCTCATTCACGCTCCGCGGCCAGGATCGGCAAACCCGGCTGGTTGTCCGAGGTCAAACGTACACCGGAGAGCTCCGATGCGACCTCTAATGGCGTCGCTGGCAGCTAACAATTCGTCCAAGCCGACGCCGCTTCGCGGCGCGGCTTAACTCAGGTGTTAGCCCGCTATGAACGTCCCACGCGATCAACGAGCACACACCCGCCTAATGTTGTCCTACCGCGACGCGGAGCAAGCCGAAGAGTTCTTCCTGGCCGCTTGGCGAGCGTACGAAAGCATTGACGAAGTTATAGCTCGCGGCCTCATGATTGCCGGTATCGTCGCCTACGGCCGGCCATTTTCAGGCAACGAAGATCATCCAACCGCGACCCCAACACCACCTTTCTCACGGCGCGCTCTCACGGGACAAGAGCTGGCTGCGCATGATCGCCTGTTGGAGCTGCGCAATAAGGCGGTCGCGCACTCCGATATGGAGTACAACCAAGTTGAGAGCGCGGCATTTGCCGATAACGGCTTTGTTTTCTCCGCCGCTCAATATGATCCGCTGCGGGAAGCAAACCGCCTTCCAGAGTTTGCACTGGTGGCAAGACTCGCTAAAGATCAATTTGCTCATGGCGCATTTCGGGAGTCACGCAATGTCGCTGCGCGGTTCCGGCCAGCGGGCTAACAATTCGTCCAAGCCGACGCCGCTTCGCGGCGCGGCTTAACTCAGGTGTTAGCGCCCGCAGTGGGGACTCGGTGCTCGGGGTCTGTCCGTCCCAGTCGTAATTGTCCGCTCATGTGCGGCTGGCACCGCACGCAAGTCGCCATGCACCGTCGCGTCGGGCCCGGCTGGTGAGCCGGCTCCACGCAGCGTGCCGCGCCGTGCAAACCGCATGGTCACACCGTTGCAGTGCGGCACCCTGCCCGGCTGGGTCCAGGCGGTTGCGGCGATCGTCTCTTCAGGCCACCCCGGCCTTGCCGCCCTGCTGGCGCAGCGCGGCCCGGCTGGCCGTGCCGCGTCGCTCTCGTCTCGGCCCGGCTCGCGGGCTGCTGCCGTTCCGGGCCTGCCGTGGCATGCTCGCGTCCGTAGGTCTTCGGAGGCGTCTGCCCCAACCGGGCCGGGCGCTAACAATTCGTCCAAGCCGACGCCGCTTCGCGTCGCGGCTTAACTCCGGTGTTAGCTGCCATTGGAAGACCTCCGCGCCCGCTTAGTGGAAGCCTCGCTCGCCTGGGAACGTGCCTTTGGGAACGCGCCCTCAATCACCTCGGCCGTGTCAGAGCTGGATGCTGCTCTGCTGATCGGTTGCTCGTTGGCCGATTACTCGTCCTGCATGCAAGGCAGCACTGCTGTGCAGAGGGGCTTTGATTTCCGATTCCAAGGTGTCCGGTATCAAGTAAAGGCATGCCGCCCCAGCGGGAAGAAAGGCAGCGTGGTAACGCGTGTGCCTAAGCCGAGCAACTACGAATGGGACGAACTCATTTGGATCCTCTACAACCCTGCCTACGAGATTCAGGAGGCTTGGCAGTGGAGCGTCGGCCGGTTCCGTGATCAACTGGACGTCGTTACCCGTATTTCGCCCGCTCACATGCGTGCAGGCCGGAGGCTGCGGTAGATGGCAGCTAAGGAAGGTCTGAACAACTCCGCCCGATTGCGCGACAATGCCTCACCGTGATCGGGGTGAGTGCGATGCAGCTGTCGTT
>NZ_SKFB01000099.1:0-2206 GCF_004344885.1 Lysobacter sp. N42 | reverse complement strand
GGCCCGCGAGCCGGGCCCGGCGGCCGCGGGCCGCGCGCCTCAGCGGTCCGCCGCCACCGCCACCACGCGGTAACCCTCCTCCTCCACCGCCGCACGGGCCGTGGCCTCGTCGAGCCCGTCGACCTCGACCGACCCGGCCGCGCGGTCCACCCGTGCCTGCCCGCCCCGTCGCGCCACCGCCTGCTGGATCGCGCGCTCGCAGTGGCCGCAGGTCATGCCTTCGACGATGAGCTTCATGGATGCCTCCGATCGGAAAACCGGTCGCCAGCATCCGCCCTTGCCCCGTGGGAAGGTCAAGCGGCCCGGCGCAGGCCGGCGCCGGGCTTGACCTTGCCATCATGGGAAGGTGCACGCTGCCGACATCGCAGACCGGAACGTCCTCCATGTCCACTTCCTCCATCAGCCTGCCCATCGAGGGCATGACCTGCGCCTCCTGCGTCGGCCGCGTCGAGCGTGCCCTCGCGCGCGTGCCGGGCGTGGCCGCCGCCGAAGTCAATCTCGCGACCGGGCGCGCGCGCGTGCTGGCGTCGGACACCGCGCCCGAGCCAGCCGCCCTGGCCCAGGCGGTCGAAGACGCGGGCTATCACGTGCCGGTGCAGCGCCACGAGCTGCCCGTCGAGGGCATGACCTGCGCCTCCTGCGTGGGCCGCGTGGAGCGCGCGCTGCGCCGCGTGCCGGGCGTGCTCGAGGCCAGCGTGAACCTGGCGACCGAACGCGCGACGGTCAGGGCACTGGGCGACGTGCGCCGCGCCGAGCTCGCGCGTGCCGTGCAGGACGCCGGCTACCGGGTACCCGAGGCGCCCGCGGGCACCCCGGCCGCCGCGCCGGCCGACGACGTCGGCGCCCGGCGCGAGAAGCGCCACCTGGTCCTGGCGACGCTGCTGACGCTGCCGCTGGTGCTGCCCATGCTGAGCGGCCTGGCCGGCGAACATGCCGCTCTGCCCGGCTGGCTGCAGTGGCTGCTGGCCACGCCGGTGCAGTTCTGGCTGGGCGCGCGCTTCTACCGCGCCGGCTGGAAGGCGCTGCGCGCGGGGACCGGCAACATGGACCTGCTCGTCGCCATCGGCACCAGCGCGGGCTACGGGCTGAGCCTGTGGAACCTGCTGCGCGACACGGGCCACCACGGCTCGGCGCCGCTGTACTTCGAAGCGTCCGCCGCCATCATCACGCTGGTGCTGCTGGGCAAGTTCCTCGAGGCGCGCGCCCGGCGGCAGACCAGCGAGGCGATCCGCGCGCTGCAGGCGCTGCGCCCGGCCACCGCGCGCCTGCGGCGCGACGGACGCGACGTCGAAGTGCCGATCGAGCAGGTGACGCCCGGCGACGTCGTCGTGGTCGGCCCGGGCGAGCGCTTCCCGGTGGATGGCGAGGTGCGCGAGGGCCATACCCATGCCGACGAATCGCTGGTCACCGGCGAGTCGCTGCCCGTGCCCAAGTCGCCGGGCGACCGCGTGACCGGTGGCGCGATCAACGGCGAGGGCGTGGTGCTGGTGGAGACGCGCGCGGTCGGCGCCGAATCGGTGCTGGCGCGGATCATCCGCATGGTCGAGGACGCGCAGGCGCGCAAGGCGCCGATCCAGAAGCTGGTCGACCGGGTGAGCGCCGTGTTCGTGCCCGCGGTCGTGGTCGTCGCGCTGGTGACGCTGCTGGGCTGGGGCCTGGCGACGGGCGACTGGCAGCAGGCGATCCTCAACGCCGTGGCGGTGCTGGTGATCGCCTGTCCCTGCGCGCTGGGGCTGGCCACGCCGACGGCGATCATGGCGGGCACCGGCGTGGCCGCGCGTGCCGGCATCCTCATCAAGGACGCGCAGGCGTTGGAGGTCGCGCACCACGTGGACGTGGTCGCCTTCGACAAGACCGGCACCCTCACCGCCGGCCGGCCGCGGCTGGTCGAGGCGGTGGCGGCCGATGGCGATGCGGACGTGCTGCTCGCCATCGCCGCCGCCCTGCAGACCGGCAGTGCCCACCCGCTCGCGCATGCGGTGCTCGAAGCCTGCGACCCCTCGCGCCGCGCGCGCGCCGTGGACGTGCGCGCGGTGCCGGGGCGCGGCGTCGAAGGGCGCGTCGAGGGCGCGACCTACCTGCTCGGCAACGGCGCCATGCTGCGCGAGGCCGGCATCGACACCACGGCACTGGAAGCGCGCGCGGCCACGCTGCGCGAGGCCGGCCACACGCTCTCCTGGCTCGCCCGCGCGGGTGACGACGCGCG
>NZ_SKFB01000010.1:0-109468 GCF_004344885.1 Lysobacter sp. N42 | reverse complement strand
TCAGCTCGAAGAAGTCGCACAGGCGCTGCGGGTCGTCGACGTCCGGAACGGGCCCGCCGAACGCCGGCATCGCGCCGGCGGCGACGCCCGCCCTCGCCGAGCCCAGCTTCGCCGAGCTCGCCCCCGTCACTGCGCCGGTGGCCGTGCAGGCGCCTGCCGCCCCGCTCGACGCCTTCGATGCGCTGGCCGAGATGGCCGCCGTGCAGGCGCCCGCCCGGCCCGCCGTCGTGGCCGCCACGCCGGTCACCGTCGTCGCGCCGCCGACGCTGCAGGTCGTCGTCAGCCAGTCGGAGGACCCGACCATCGTCGCCATGCGCAACGAGCTCGCCTCCATGCGCCAGATGATGGAGCGCCAGATGGGCCAGTTCGCCATCGAGCGCCTGCGCGGCTCGCCGGCGCGCGCGCTGGCCTTCGAGACCCTGCAGGCCTACGGCTGCGACGATGCGCTGGCGCAGCAGATCGCCACCCGCATCGACCCGCGCATCGAGCCGGCGAAGGTCAAGCCCGCGCTGCTCGCCGAGTTCGCGCGCATGCTCAGCATCACCCGCGAGGAGCCCATCGAGGACGGCGGCGTGTTCGCGCTGATCGGCCCGACCGGCGCGGGCAAGACCACCACGCTGGCCAAGCTCGCCGCCCGCTTCGCGCAGCGCCACCGCGCCCGCGACGTGGCGCTGGTCACGACCGATATCGAGCGCCCCGGCGCGCGCGAGCAGTTGCATGCGCTCGGCCGCAGGCTCGGCATCACGGTCTGCGAGGCCGAAGGCCCCGAAGGGCTGAGCGACGCGCTCGACCAGCTCGTCGACTACCCGCTCGTGCTCGTCGACACCGCCGGCTACGCTGCGCGCGACAAGGCGCTGCTGGGCCAGGTCACCTGGCTGCGCGCCACGCGCAACCTGCGCAGCCTGCTGGTGCTGCCGGCGAACCTGCAGCCGCAGGACATGGCCGAGGCGGTGCGCCGGTACCGCATGGCGCAGCCCGAAGCCGTGGTGCTGACCAAGCTGGACGAGACCGGCCGCCTCGGCGGCGCGCTTTCGGTGGCCGTCAGGCACGGCCTGTCCCTTGCATACACCACGGCGGGCCAGCAGGTGCCGGCCGACCTCGAGGCCGCGGACGCGTCGCGCCTCGTGCTCCAGCTCGAAAAACTCCGTCGCGCCGCCGACAACCCGCTCGCCACCGAGGAACGCCATGTCGTCGCCTGAGTTCAATGCATCCCCGCGCGTTCCCGCAACGAGCGCGAACGACCCCGGCCCGGTCCGCGTGATCGCGGTGGCCAGCGGCAAGGGCGGCGTCGGCAAGACGTCGGTGTCGGTCAACCTGGCGATGAGCCTGCAGAACGCCGGCCAGCGCACGCTGCTGCTCGACACCGACCTCGGCCTGGCGAACGTGGACGTGATGCTCGGCCTGTCGCCGCGCTTCACGCTGAGCGACGTGTTCGCCGGCCGCTGCGAGCTGGCCGACACGATCATCGAGGGCCCCGGCGGCCTGCTGGTGGTGCCGGCGGCCAGCGGCAAGCGCCACATGACCGAGCTCACGCCCGCGCAGCACGTGGGCCTGGTGCACGCCTTCAGCCAGCTCGACACCGCGCTGGACGTGATGGTGGTGGACAACGCCGCCGGCATCTCCGACAGCGTGCTGACCTTCTGCCAGGCCGCGCAGGACGTGATCGTGGTGGTCTGCGACGAGCCCGCCTCGGTGACGGATGCCTACGCGCTGATCAAGGTGCTCTCGCGCGAGCGCGGCGTGACCCGCGTGCAGGTGCTGGCCAACCAGGTCGGGCATCCGAGCGAGGGCCGCCAGCTGTTCGAGAAGCTCGAGCGCGTCACCGCCAAGTTCCTCGACGTTACCCTCAACTACCTCGGCGCGATCCCGCGCGATGAGTGGCTGCGGCGCGCGATCCAGCGCCAGGAAGCCGTCGTCGACGCCTTCCCCGCCGCCCCCTCGTCCATGGCCTTCCGCGAGATCGCGCGGCGCGCCGGGCAGTGGCAGACGCCGGCCGGCCCGCGCGGGCACGTCGAATTCTTCATGGAACGCCTGATCACGTCGCCACGGAGCGCCACGGCATGAACATGACCGCCACGGCCGTCAAGGCCAATGCCTACCGGCAGACGCGCAGTGTCAGCGCGGACTTCGACGCCACCGCCGTGGTCACCCGCCACGGCGAGCTGGTGCGCCGCATCGCCCACCACCTGGCCGCGCGCCTGCCCTCGAGCGTCGAGGTCGACGACCTCATCCAGGCCGGCATGCTCGGCCTGATCGAGGCCGCCAAGAACTTCCAGGCCGACCAGGGCGCGGCCTTCGAGACCTACGCCTCCATCCGCATCCGCGGCGCGATGATCGACGAGATCCGCCGGGGCGACTGGGTGCCGCGCAGCGTGCACCGCCGCTACCGCGACGTGGTCTCGGCCACGCGCGAGGTCGAGCAGAAGAAGGGCGCGGCCGCCAGCTCGCAGGAAGTGGCCAATGCGCTGGGTGTCTCGCTGGACGAATACCACCACATGCTCGAGGACGCCTCGCGCGGGCAGCTGCTTTCGCTGGACGAGCAGATGGAGGACTTCGACGGCGAGCCGCGCCTGGCCGCCAGCTGCAACCTCACGCCCGCGCGCGAGCTCGAGCACTCGGTGTTCAAGCAGGCGCTGGGCGACGCGATCGGTGGGCTGCCCGAGCGCGAGCAGATGGTGCTCTCGCTGTACTACGAGCAGGAAATGAACCTGCGCGAGATCGGCGCGGTGCTGGGCATCAGCGAGAGCCGGGTCTGCCAGATCCACGGCCAGGCCATGCTGCGCCTGCGCGCGCGCCTGGGCGACTGGCGCGAAACGGCGGCGGAGCAGGTGGAGGCCTGAGGCCAGCCCCGGCTCCGGGTCGGCAGGGCATGTTCGCCACGGATTCACACGGATCGACACGGATGAAGAGCCACTGCCGATCCGTGTCATCCCTGCGGATCCGTGGCTGAAACGCGCTGCGGTTCGCGCCGCCAGTCCGGTCAACCGCGCCCCTGCACGTCCGGCCGCCCCCTAAAGAACCCCACCCCCGCGCCGATACCTCCGATAGTCGAGGAAACCCCACCCGCATGGACAAGAACATCAAGATCCTCATCGTCGACGACTTCTCGACGATGCGTCGCATCGTCAAGAACCTCCTCGGCGACCTGGGCTTCTTCAACACCGCCGAAGCCGAGGACGGCAACAGCGCACTCGTCGAGCTGCGCAAGGCCAAGTTCGACCTCGTGATCACCGACTGGAACATGCCCGGCATGCCCGGCATCGACCTGCTGCGCGCGATCCGCGCCGACGAGCAGCTCAAGAAGACCCCGGTACTGATGGTGACCGCCGAGTCCAAGCGCGAGCAGATCATCGAGGCGGCGCAGGCGGGCGTGAACGGCTACGTCATCAAGCCTTTCACCGCCGCCACGCTGGCCGACAAGCTCGCCAAGATCTTCGAGCGCATCGAGGCGGCGGCATGAGCACGGTGGCGGCGCAGGACGACCGTGCAGCGATCGTCGAAGTCCTCCAGGGCGCGCTGCGCGCCGTGGAGAGCGGCGACGAGGCGCGCACGCGCGCCGCCATCGACGAACTGGTGCAGTGGCGGACGCAACCGCTGGTCCAGGGCATCGTGCGCCTGGCGCGCGAACTGGCGGTGGCGCTGGGCGAGGAAGGACGTGGCCACGGCGCATCCCTGCCGGAGGCCTGCGCGCGGCTCGAGCACGTGGTGCAGCTCACCGAATCCTCGAGCATGCGCACGCTGGACCTGATCGACGAGTGCTCGGCGCTGCTGGCCAGGCTGCCCGCGCCACAGGACGAGGCCCAGCGCGAGGCGCTGGCCGGCCTTCGCACGCGCTTTTCCGAGATGTCGCTGGCGCAGGGCTACCAGGACCTGACCGGGCAGATCATCCTGCGCGTGGTCGAGCTGGTGCGCGCGGTGCACGCAGGACTCGGCGACATCGTCGGCACGCACGAGCCCCTGCACCTGACCAGCAACCATCGCGGCCACGGCCCCGCCCTGGCCGGGCTCGACGCCACGCCCGCCACGCAGGACAACGCCGACGAGCTGCTGTCCTCGCTCGGCCTCTGACGGATCGGCAATGGACGGCATCTCCGACATCTGCGCCGACTTCCTGGTCGAAGCGCGCGAGATCGTCGACCAGCTCGGTGAGCAGATGGTCGTGCTGGAGCGCCAGCCCGACGATCGCGACGCGCTGAACGCCGTCTTCCGCGGGTTCCACACCATCAAGGGCGGCGCGGGTTTCCTCGACTTCCCGCCGATGGTCACCCTCTGCCACGCCGTGGAGGACCGCCTCGATGCCGCACGCACCGGCCAGGCGGCGCTCGACCCCTTCGCCTTCGATGCCGCCCAGCAGGCCCTGGACCTCTTGGCCGACATGCTCGACTGCGTCGCCGGCGCGCGCGAGCTACCGCCGGTGCCGCAGGCGCTGATCGACCGCCTGCACGTGGACGCCGGCAATGCGGCGCCGGCCGCGCCGGAGATCCGGCTGGAGGATCTTCCCGAGAACCTCGACGACCTCGATTTCGACGCCCTGCTCGATGCGTTCCACGGCAAGGGCGCGCTGCCCGGCGCCGCGGCGGTGTCCGAAGCACCGCCGCCGGCCGCCGCCGCGCCCGCGCCGCCTCCCGCGAAACCGGCACGCACCGCCAGCGAAAGCACCGACGGCGCGCGCGCGCAGGCAGCCCACGACGCCGGCGAAACCACCGTGCGCGTGGACGTGCGCCGGCTGGATGCGATGGTCAACCTGGTCGGCGAACTGGTGCTCGCGCGCAACCGGCTCAAGACGCTGCGCCCGCGGCTGCGCGACGAGGACCTCGACCGCGCCGTCACCGCGCTCGATGCGGCCACCGGCCGCCTGCAGTCGGCGGTGATGATGGCGCGCATGCAGCCCGTGGGCCGCGTGTTCTCGCGTTTCCCCAAACTCGCCCGCGACGTGGCGCGCCAGGTGAGCAAATCGGTCGAGCTCGAAGTGGTCGGCGCGGAAACCGAGCTCGACCGCAACCTGGTCGAAGCCCTGTCGGACCCGCTGGTGCACCTGGTGCGCAATGCCATCGACCACGGCATCGAAGCGCCCGAGGCACGCCGCCTCGCGGGCAAGCCCGAGCAGGGCCACGTGCGCCTGTCGGCCCAGCAGGAAGGCGACCACGTGCTGATCGAGGTCCGCGACGACGGCGCGGGCATCGACCCCGACCGCATCCGCGACAGCGCCGTCCGCAAGGGCCTGGTCGACGCCGAATCGGCGGCGCGCCTGTCGGCCGACGACTGCCTGCAGCTGATCTTCCTGCCCGGCTTCTCCACCCGGCAGGAAGTGAGCGACCTCTCCGGCCGCGGCGTCGGCATGGACGTGGTGCAGAGCAGGATCCGCGAGCTCTCGGGCACCGTGCAGATCCAGTCCGAACCCGGGCGCGGCACCCGCATGTCGATCAAGGTGCCGCTCACGCTCGCCATCCTGCCCACGCTGCTGGTGGAGATCGAGGGCGACGTCTACGCGCTGCCGCTGGTGCGCGTGGTCGAGGTGCTCGCGCACCATCCGCGCAGGACCATGTGGATCGACGGCCAGAGCGTGCTCGACCTGCGCGAGCAGCCCACGCCCGTGCTCGACCTGCGCGCCTGGCTGGACGTGGCCCCGAACGCATCGGAGTCGGCCACCGGCGTGGTGCTGCAGGCCGGCGAACAGCGCTTCGTGCTGGTCGTGGACCACGTTCGCGGCCGCGAGGAAGTGGTGATCAAGGCACTGCCGCGCACGCTGCGCGGCCTGCCGGGCTATGCCGGCGCCAGCCTGATCGGCGACGGCCGCATGGCACTGATCCTCGACGTGGATGCGCTGCACGAAACCGGCGTTCGCACGCGACGTGCGGTGGCGAACGCCTGAAGCGGGAACGACGGCCGCTTGTACCGGCTGGTCACGCGGCGGTCGATAAGGTGCAGGCTTCGTTGTGAAGCAACCTGCCGATGCACTATCTCGCCTTCGTCCAGCGCGACGAGTCCGGCGGCTATTTCGCCACCCTGCCCGATTTCCCCGGCTGCGAAGCCAGCGCGCCGTCCTGGCTGCAGCTGGAGGACGCGATCCGCGGCGCCGTGCGCGCGCACGTGTCCACCCGCACCGAGCCGGTGCCCCCGCCCACGCCGATCGAACTGCTCACCGAGGACAGCGCGCCGCCCGACAGCTGCTGGATGCAGGTGGCGCTGTTCTCGCACGAAGTACGCCCGGCCCGGCGGCGCGCGCGCGAAGTGCGCACCGGCGCGATGCTGGAGTCGCGCCTGCGGATGTAGACGCGCCATTCACGCCCGCGCGGACGTCGACATGCACTTCACGCCGTCGCCACGCGCCCTTGAACGGCTTGAACCGGGGCTGCACGCGCAAGCGCGATCGCAGGCGTTTTCTCGTTGCCCACAAGCGGCATCCCGCAGGCTGGAGGCTGTTTCTGCGACGAGGCATCCGCCGCATACGCCATGCACGATCCCATGCCAGAGCGACGCCGGCACATCCGCTCGCGCGCCGAGCTCGAGTTCCAGCTCGCGCGCATCACGCTGGCCCTGAGCCGCGCCCCGATGGCGCGCCGTGCCGACGTGGGCGAATGGTTCGACGAGGCCGCCGGCGCCCTGCTCGAACACGCCGCGCCGGAACATCGCGAGTATCTGGAAGAACGCGTGGCGGACATCCGCTCGACGTTCTTCCACGACACCATGCCGCCCGCGGCGGACGCCCCCGGAAACCGCCTGGACTGACCCCTCAGCCCGCGGTCCGCGGTGCCTGCCGCTGGGAGGCCGGCGCGTCGCACGTGATGTTCAGCCAGGAATGCCCCGCGCTGGCGCCGCTGGCCTCCAGGCAGCGCGCGAGTTCCTGCAGGCGGCGCTCGACGAACGGCCGGTGCTCGGGGCGGGTGCGGCCCAGCAGGGCGGCGCACAGCTCCGGCAGCGCGGCGCCTGCGTCGCCGCTGAGGGAGACGTTGGCCGTGTCGGGGAACGCCGCCGGTGCGGCGCGCATCACCTTCAGGGCGATGCGCGCGAGCTCCAGCTCGACTTCGCTGCGGGTCAGCCAGGCCTGCCCGGCAGCCGATTCGGATTCGTGCATCGTGATCTACAGCGGAAACAGGGCGACGAGGATCGCCGGCGATGTGTAATGCCACCGTCATGACGCCCCGTTCACACAGGTGAAGCCGCGGCCTTGACGATGTGCTCACCCGCGGTGGCCGAGGCTGCGCCTGCGGCTCTCGTCGGCCGCCCACCCGTCGCGCGGGTGGAGCCTCCCGGTGGAGGCGAGCCCCGGTGGTCAGAGCCCTGCCGGGGCTTTTTGCGTACGCGCCAGCTTCCCCGGCAAGCCGCAGCCGGCGCGCCAGGCAGAGCACCGGGGCTCGCGCAGCCGCCCGGGCGGGCCCCGGCAGCTCAAGAAACCGGCGCGGCCGCCCGTTAACGCCCCCGATGGACAGACTTTCCCTCATCGGCGTGGTGCTCGCGCTGGCTGCACTCGTCGGTGGCAGCGTGCTCAAGGGTGCGGGGCTGTCGGGGCTGTGGTCGCCGGCGGCGTTCGTCATCGTGATCGTCGGCACCGTCGCCGCGATCCTCGTGCAGACGCCGATGGCCACCTTCCGTCGCGCGGTGCGGATCCTGCGCTGGGTGTTCCGCCCGCCGGTGCGCGACCCGCAGGCGCAGATCGCCCGGATCCTGGAGTGGAGCCACACCGCGCGCCGGCAGGGCCTGCTCGGCCTGGAGTCCGAACTTCCCAACGTCGCCGACGAATTCCTGCGCAAGGGGCTGCAGATGGTGGTCGATGGCAGCGAGCCCGAGCAGATCCGGCACGCGCTGGAGATCGAACTGGCCAGCCAGCAGCAGCGCGACCTCGCCGCGGCACGCGTGTTCGAGGGCATGGGGGTGTACGCGCCCACGCTCGGCATCATCGGCGCCGTGCTCGGCCTGATGGCGGTGATGAAGAACCTCGCCGACCCCAGCAAGCTCGGCCATGGCATCGCCGCCGCCTTCACCGCCACCATCTACGGCATCGGCGCGGCCAACCTCGCGCTGCTGCCGATGTCGAGCAAGCTCAAGGGCGTGGTGGCCGCGCAGGTGCACGAGCGCGAGATGCTGATCGAGGGCCTCATCGCCATCGCGCAGGGCGAGAACCCGCGCATCATCGAGGCGCGGCTGTCGGGGTACGTGGCCTGATGGCGCGCCGGCATGCCCATGAGGAGCACGTCAACCACGAGGCCTGGGCCATACCCTACGGCGACCTCATCACCCTGCTGCTCGCCTTCTTCGTGGTGATGTACGCGATCAGCTCGGTCAACGAGGGCAAGTACCGCGTCGTCGCCGATTCGCTCAACGCAGCCTTCGGCGGCGCGCCCAGGACGGTCGTGCCGGTGCAGCTGGGTACGCAGCAGCTGCGCGGCTCGTCCTTCGACCGCCCATCGCTGCGCACCTCCGGCGCGGCCGGCCCGGCACGCACGGCCATCGTGCACGTGCCCGACCTGCACCAGCCGCTGGACCCCGCCGCCGCCCAGGCCCAGCGCGAGCGCACCGCGCGCCAGCTGCAATCCATCGGCACGCGCATCCAGCATGCGCTGGCGGGGCTGGTCGACCAGAACCTCGTGCGCGTCCGCCAGGGCACGGACTACCTGGAGATCGAGATCCAGAGCGACATCCTGTTCCACAGCGGCTCGGATGCGCCCAGCGCGCTCGCCGTGGACACGGTGCGCCGCCTCGGCGCGGTGCTGCGCACCGAACCCAATGCCATCCGCGTGGAGGGTTATACCGACGACCAGCCGATCCGCACGGCGATGTTCCGTTCCAACTGGGAACTCTCCGCCGCCCGGGCCGCCAGCGTGCTGCACGAGCTGGTCGGAAGCGGCGTCGCGCCCACGCGCCTGTCGATGACCGGCTTCGGCGAGTTCCAGCCCGTCGCCGACAACGCCACCGAGGAAGGCCGCAATGCCAACCGCCGGGTCATGCTGGTGATCCTCGCGCCGCAGGTCGGGCCGGACGCGGTGGCGCGCGCGACGCCGGTGGTCGCGACGGGCGGCGAATACAGGGGAGGCACCGGCTGATGATGCGCACCTGGGCCGTGGCGAACCAGAAGGGCGGCGTGGGCAAGACCACCACCACGCTGTGCCTGGGCCGCATGCTGGCGGAAGCGGGGCACCGCGTGCTGGTGGTCGACCTCGACCCGCATGCCTCGCTGTCGCACGCGTTCGGCATCGCGCCCGATCCCGCACCGCGTGGCACCTATGAGCTGTTCACCGAGCCCGCCGCGTCGTTGCCCGCGCTGGCGCGCCCGTCGCAGGTCGAGCGCCTGCACGTCTGCCCGGCGCAGCCGGCACTGGCCACGCTGGAGCGCCGCGGCGCCACGCAGCCCGGTCTGGGCCTGGCCCTGGCGCGTGCGCTCCAGGGCGCGAGCGACCGCTGGGACTGCACGCTGCTCGACTGCCCGCCCACGCTGGGCCTGTTGATGGTCAACGCACTGGCGGCCGCCGACCGCCTGGTCGCGCCCACCCAGACCGACCCGCTGGCACTGCACGGGCTCCGCGACATGCTGCGCACCACGCAGATGGTGGAGCGCTCGCGCCGCCGCCCGCTGCCGTACTCGGTGGTGCCCACGCTGCACGACCGCCGCACGCGCGCGGGCACGCTGTGCCTGCACGAGCTCCACGAAACCCATGGCGCCGCGGTATTCCCCGGTGCCGTGCCCGTCGACACGCGCCTGCGCGACGCCGCCGCCATCGCCGGCGGCGCCCCGCTGCAGGGACGCGGCGCCGACGCCTACCGCGAAGTGCTGACCTGGCTGCTCGACAGCCTCAGCCTGCATTCCCGAGCCGCCTGACCATGGCCACGATCGATACCTACCTCGACGAACTGCTCGCTGCCGACGGACCGCTGCCGCGCCCGCCCCGGGCCGCAGCCGCGGCTGCTGACGACAGCGCCGCCGCACAGCACGAGCACGCCGACGATGCGCGGGTGGACGATGCCGGAGCGGCACGCAGCCGGGCGGACGCCACGGCACCCCTCGTCGACGCCGACCACGCCGGCGCGGCCGCGATGCCGGCGCCCCCCGCCCCTTGCGCACCGGCGCGGGAGCCCTCGCCGGTGCCCTCGCCCGGCACTGCGATGCCCGACCTGTCGGCCTTCCTGCCGCCTGCGGAATCGGCCATCGCCCCGGTGGCGCGCGTGGCCGTCGCCGCATCCGCCGCGCGCACGCGCACCGCCACCGGCGGCCACCGCTGGCTGCGCGTCTGCGTGGGCGCAGACAGTTATGCGTTCGAGCTGCTGCGCGTGCAGGAAGTCGTGCGTGTCGCCCCGGTGCTGGCCATGCGCGGGGCCGCCCACGCGGTACTGGGCGTGATGAACCTGCGCGGCCGCATCCTGCCGGTGTTCGACCTGGGCCTCTGGCTGGACGTCGGCGCCGTTCGCGTGGAGGAGCGTTCGCGCATCGTCGTGATCGAGCGCAAGGACGAGCTGATCGGCCTGCTGGTAACCGCCGTGGAAGACGTCGTCTCGCTCGAGCGCGAGCACGTCGAGCCGCCCCTGCCCGGCACCGATCCGGGCCCGACCCTCGGCGTCGCCCGCGTCACCGCCGCACCCACCGTGCTGCTGGATGCGGATGCGCTGTTCGGCTGAAGCCCGCGCACACCGCAACAAGGCGCGCCCGGCAGCAGGCAAGCCGCCAGCAGTCCGCCAGCACGAGCACAGATCGCAGCAGCCACCCGACACCAGTCATCGGATCCACAGACCCACCGGATCCACTGGATCCACCGGATCCACCCGATCATGGCCAGCTACTGCCAATCGTGAGACCCCGAAGGGGCGGCGCGCAGGACGCGCGCCGTCGGCACTCGAGGCAGGATGCCGAGTGTGCCGATCCCCGCGCAGTGTCCGGTCGCGGGCTGTAGACCTGTCGGGGAAGGCCCTTTCTTTTGGGTACTTTTCTTTGGGCCAGCAAAGAAAAGTACCTCGGGCGCGACAGCGCACGAAACGCTGTTGCTGCTAACCACACAACGCAAAGGCAACGTCCATGGATCCCCGCCTTCGCGGGGACGACGGGGGAAGGGCGCGACGGTGCAGGGGCAACGTCCATGGATCCCCGCGCTCGCGGGGATGACGGTCTAACGGGGCGGACGCGTTGCAGGGCCGCGAGCGGCCTGACGAAAGTCGCTGGGCCCCGCCTCCGCCGGGACGACCCCGGACGAGGGCCGGGAGCCACGCCATGACCCCGGTCGCACCCGCCGACACCGCCCGGCGCCCCGGTCCGCCCCCACCTCAAGTCACCGCCCACCCTGCCGTTAACCATCGCGTATCCCATGCATGGACGGTCCGCGATGAGCGAGCTCGCCCTACCCGCCAACCTCGGCATCGAGCACGTCGGCGACCTGCAGCAGGTCTTGTTGCCGCACCTGGAGTCCGACGACGCGGTCACGCTGGCCGGCGGCGCCGTCGAGCGCGTGCACGCGGCCGGCCTGCAGTTGCTGCACGCCTTCGTGCGCGACCGCGCCGGCGCCGGGCGCCGGACCGTGCTGGACAGCCCATCCCCTGCCCTGGTCAACGCCGCGCGACAGCTCGCGCTGGCCGCCAGCCTGGGTGTCGAGAACCAGAACGTTTCCGGAGACAACGCGTGAGCGCGCAACTGCTGATCGTCGACGATTCCACCTCCATGCGGCAGATGGTCGCGTTCGCCCTGAGTTCGGGCGGCTACAACGTCAGCGAAGCGGAAGACGGCCAGGCCGCTCTGGACATCGCGCGCACGCGCCGCTTCGACGCGGTGGTGACCGACGTCAACATGCCGCGCATGGACGGCATCGAGCTGATCCGCAACCTGCGACAGCTGCCCGACTACAAGTTCACCCCGCTGCTGATGCTCACCACCGAATCCGGTCCGGAAAAGAAGCAGGAAGGGCGAGCCGCCGGCGCCACCGGCTGGCTGGTCAAGCCCTTCGATCCCGAGCAGCTGCTGGCCACCGTCCGCAAGGTCCTTGGCTGAGCCACCGGAGCCCGTCGCCATGGACATGAGCCGGTTCTTTGCCGCGTTCTTCGAGGAAAGCCGCGAAGGCCTGGACACGATGGAATCGGGCCTGCTCGGCATGGAGGCAGGCCGCTCCGACGCGGATACGATCAACGCGATCTTCCGCGCCGCGCATTCGATCAAGGGCGGCGCCGGCACGTTCGGCTTCAAGTACATCAGCGACTTCACCCACGTGATGGAGACGCTGCTGGACGAGGCGCGCGCGGGCAAGCGCCACCTCGACAGCGCCGCCACCAGCGTGCTGCTCACATCGGTGGACGTGCTGCGCGGCATGATCGAGCACGCCGAGCACGGCAGCCCGCTCGACCAGCCCGCCATCGACGCCAGCAAGCGCGAGCTCGACACCCTGCTCACCGGCGCCCCGCCCGCCGCCGCACCCGTCGCGGCCGCGCCCGCGCCGTCCGGCCCCGAGCGCTGGCGCGTGGTCTTCCGCCCCATGCCCTCGCTCTTCATGAGCGGCAACGACCCGGTGCGGATCATGCGCGAGCTCGGCGAGCTGGGCGCGCGAGAGGTCGTCTGCCTCGACGATACGCTTCCGCCGTTCGGCAGCTTCGATCCGACCAGCGCGTACCTGGGCTGGACCTTCGAGCTGCCGGGCAGCGTCAAGCGCGCGCAGATCGACGACGTGTTCGCCTGGATCGACGACCAGTGCGACCTGGTCATCGACGCGGTGGAGCCCGAGCCCCCCGCGGTCGCCGCCCCCGTGGCGCAGGCCGAGGCCGCGCCCGAGGCGGCCGCCGAAGGCCTGCCCGTGCAGGCCCAGGCATCGTCCGGCGCTCGCGCCGAGGCCAACAGCTCGATCCGCGTTTCGCTGTCGAAGGTCGATGCGCTGATCAACCTCGTCGGCGAACTGGTCATCACCCAGGCCATGATCCAGCAGCGTGCCGAGGCGCTGGACCCGGTGCTGCACGAGCAGCTGCTGGCCGGCATCGCGCAGCTCGAGCGCAACTCGCGGGACCTGCAGGAAGCGGTGATGGGCGTGCGCATGCTCCCCATCGACTTCGCCTTCAGCCGCTTCCCGCGCATGGTGCGCGACCTCGCCTCGCGCCTTGGCAAGAAGGTGCGCCTGAAGACGCTGGGCGAAGGCACCGAGCTCGACAAGGGCGTGATCGAGAAGATCGTCGATCCTCTGGTGCACCTGGTGCGCAACTCCATCGACCACGGCCTGGAGCCGCCCGAGGAGCGCCGCCGGGCCGGCAAGGACGAGACCGGCACGATCACGCTGGCGGCCATGCACCAGGGCGGGCACATCGTCATCGAGGTGACCGACGACGGCCGCGGCCTCAACCGCGAGCGCATCGTGGGCAAGGCGCGCGAGCGCGGCCTGCCCCTGCCGGAGGAGCCGACGGACGCGCAGGTCTGGGAGCTCATCTTCCATCCCGGCTTCTCCACCGCCGACAAGCTCACCGACGTCTCCGGGCGCGGCGTGGGCATGGACGTGGTACGCCGCAATATCCAGGCGCTGGGCGGCTCGATCGACATCGCCAGCCGCGCCAATGCCGGCTCGACCATGACCATCCGCCTGCCGCTCACGCTGGCGATCCTCGACGGCATGACCGTCGCGGTGGGCAGCGAGGTCTTCGTGCTGCCGCTGAACATCGTGGTCGAATCGCTGCAGCCGCGCGGGGACGAGGTCCGCACGATCGGCGGCGGCGACCGCGTGCTGCGCCTGCGCGAGGACTACATCCCGATGCTCAACCTCGCCGAGCAGTACGGCCTGGGCGCGGCTTCCGGCATGGCCCTGGACACCCCGCCCATCGCCGTCGTGGTGGAGAGCGAAGGCCGTCGCATCGCGCTGGAAGTCGACGAGCTGCTCGGCCAGCAGCAGGTCGTCATCAAGAACCTCGAGACCAACTACCGCAAGATCGCGGGCGTGTCGGGCGCGACGATCCTGGGCGACGGCCGCGTCGCCCTGATCGTCGACGCCGACGGGCTCGCGCAGAAGGCGCGCCTGCGCCAGGCCGCCTGAACACACGGGACCCCCATGAGCACCGATACCCAGCTCGACGCCGAAACCGCCGCCGCCGTGGCCGCGCACGAGTACCTCACCTTCACCCTCGGCGACGAGGAGTACGGCGTGGACATCCTCAAGGTGCAGGAGATCCGCGGCTACGACCAGGTCACCCGCCTGCCCGGCGCGCCGGACTTCGTGAAGGGCGCGGTCAACCTGCGCGGCCTCATCGTGCCCGTGGTCGACATGCGCCTGAAGTTCGGCCTGTCGCAGGCGCGCTACGACGAGACGACGGTGATGGTCATCCTCGCGGTCGCCGGCCGCACGATCGGCGTGGTGGTCGACGCGGTCTCCGACGTCATCCGACTCGATGCCGCGCAGCTGCGCGGCGTGCCCGACCTGGGCTCGGCCATCGACCGCAAGTTCCTCACCGGCCTGGGCGTGGTGGACGAGCGCATGCTCATCCTGCTCGACATCGAGCGGCTGATGACCAGCGAGGAAATGGGCCTGGTGGATCGCGCGCTGGCCGCCTGAGTCCGGCGCCGCGGCGCCCCGCGCGTTGATGCAGGGGCGCCGCACCGCGCAGCATCCGGAACGCGTGCGGAGATCGGCCGTGGACCGCGGGGCAGATGCGTGCCTGGGGGTTTTGCCCGATTGCGGCCTGCCCGACACGGCAGAATGCTGGCCCGACCCCACCGCTTCGCACGCGATGCCCGCAGCCCCCCCTGCCCCCGAACGAATCCTCCCGCCTGGCCATGCTCGACGCGCTGGGCATCCTCGACACTCCGCCGGAGGATGACTACGACGATCTCGTGGCCATCGCCGCGGCCATGTGCGATGCACCGACGGCCCTGGTTTCGCTGGTGGACGCGGAGCGGCAGTGGTTCAAGGCGCGCGTGGGCATGCAGGCACGGGAAACCCCGCGCGGGATGGCGTTCTGCGCGCATGCCATCCTCGACCCGCATACGCCGCTGGTGGTGGCCGACGCCAGGGCCGACCCGCGCTTTGCCGACAATCCCCTGGTCGCCGACGCCGACGTCCGCTTCTATGCCGGCATGCCGCTGCTGGTGGGCGGCCAGCCGATCGGGACGGTGTGCGTGCTCGACAGCCGCCCGCGCACGCTGGCGCCCGCGCAGGAGACGGCGCTGCGCGCACTCTCGCGCCAGGCCTCGCGACTGCTGGAACTGCGCCGGCTGGCGGCGATGCTGGACATCGAGCGGCGCGAGCGCGAGTGGGTCGCGCACGAACTCGCCCGCGCCGACACCGCCTCCGAGCCCGCGCTCGATCCGCTCACCGGGCTGCCGGGCACGCGGGCCCTGCTGGCGATGCTGGACGAGGCGCTGCTCACCGGCGCCGGCCGCGAGCACCCTGCCCAGCTGGCGCTGGTCGAGCTGGATGGGCGCGATGCGCTGGAACAGCTCCACGGTGCGGTGGAGCGCGACCGCGCCCTGCGCTCGGTAGCGCAGTTCCTGCGCAGCGGCGATGCACTGCTCGGGCGGCTGTCGCGCGCGGGCGATGCGTTCGGCGCCGTGCTCGCGATGCCGGCTTCGCGAGCGCTCGCACAGTGCGAGCTGGTGCGTACGCTGGCCGCCGGCGATGCCGCCAGCCTGCCGGTCTCGCTCAGCATCGGCCTGGCCTCCGCGCGCGCGGGCGACGATGCATCGTCCTGGTTCCTGCGCGCCTCGTCCGCACTCGCCAGCGCCCGCGATGCCGGCGGCGACCGGGTGGTCGTCGCCGGCGACTAGGGCCCGTCGACGCTACGGACGCGTCACGTCGAACGGACCCTAGGCCGGGGCCGTCGCGCCGCGCAATGCAGCGCCGCGTGCCGGGCCCAGGCGGAAGGCCGAAACGGCTTCGACCAGCTGTGCGGCCTGCTGCTCCAGGCTGTGCGCGGAGGCCGTGGCCTCCTCGACCAGCGCCGCGTTCTGCTGCGTGCCCTCGTCCATGTGCACCACGGCCTGGCTGACCTGCTCGATGCCCACGCTCTGCTCCTGGGAGGCCGCGGCGATGTCGGCGATGATCGTGGACACGCGGCGCACCTTCGCCACGATGTCCTCCATCGCCTGGCCGGCGGCCGCCACCAGCGCCGAGCCGTCGGCGACGCGCTCGCCCGAGGTGCCGATCAGCGTGTGGATCTCGCGCGCTGCCTGCGCGCTGCGCTGGGCGAGCGCGCGCACCTCGCTGGCGACGACCGCGAAGCCGCGGCCCGCCTCCCCGGCGCGCGCGGCCTCGACCGCGGCGTTGAGCGCGAGGATGTTGGTCTGGAAGGCGATCGAATCGATGATGCCGATGATGTCGCCCATCTGGCGCGAGGAGGCGTTGATGGCTTCCATGGTCTCGACCACGCGCCCCACCACGCCGCCGCCCTGCAGCGCCGCCTGCTCGGCGTCGGCCGCCAGCCGGCTCGCCTCTCCCGCGCTGTGCGCGTTCTGCCGCACGGTGGCGGTGAGCTCTTCCATGGTGCTCGAGGTTTCCTCCAGCGCCGCGGCCTGCTGCTCGGTACGGCGCGCGAGGTCGGCATTGCCTGCGGCGATCTCGCTCGCCGCGGCGTTCACCTCGCCACTGCCCGCGCGGATGGTCCGCACGATGGCCTGCAGGCGCTCGGCCGTGCGGTTGGCGTCCTCGCGGATCGCGCCGAACTCGCCCTGGAACTCGCGTTCGATGCGATGGGTGAGATCGCCATCGGCCAGTGCCGCGAGCATGCGCCGCACCTCCGACAGGCCGGCCTGCGTGGTGTCCACCAGCCCGTTCACGCCCTCGGCCAGTTGCCGCAGCACGCCGGCCTTGTCGTCCACGCGCACGCGCTGGTCGAAGACACCGGCGGCCGCGGCATTGACGACCGCGTTGACCTCGCGTTCGATCGCGGCCTCGGCCGTGGCATCACGCCATTCCACCACCGTGCCCACGCGCGCCCCGTCCGCATCCCGCACCGGGCTGATCAGGAGCGAGAGCACGCGGTTGCCGAAGCGCAGCCGCGCTTCGTGCACGCCGGTGAGCCGGTCCAGGATCTCCACCTGCTTCTCGGGCCGCACGTGGAAGCGGTCGATGCTGCCGCCCTCCACCTGCTCGGCGTCGAAGTCGGGCAGCACCTGGCGGATGTCCTCCTGCGCATCGCGCAGCAGGGCGCGCACGGCGGGATTGAGGTAGATGATCCTGCGGTCGCGGTCGGCGATCATCACGTTGGTGCGCACCGAATCGAGCGCATGGCGAATGCGCAGCCCTTCCTCGTTGTCGAGCTTGAGCTGCTGCAGGTCGAAACCGAGCTTGATCTGCATCGACTTCACGGCCTGCGCCAGGCTGCCCAGCGCATCGTCGTGGTCGATGTCGATGGCGTCGTTGAACTCGCCGTTGGCCATGTGGCGCACGGTGTCGGCCAGCGCATGCAGGCGCCGCTCCAGCCCCGCCCGCGTGCGCAGGGCCAGCACGCCGATCGCGGCGAAGCCGGCCAGCAGCCCCAGGCCGGCCGGCGATGTCGGCGCCAGGCCACCGCGTCCGCCCAGCCACAGGGCCGCGAGGCCGAGCAGCAGGCTGCCGGCGAGCAGGCCGGTCACCTGTGCCACCGGACCGGGACGCAGCCTGCGCAGCAGGCGCGCCAGGGGACGCATCGACACCACGCGGCCGCGCAGCACGCCGAGGCTTCCGTCGCCTGCCGCCAGCCGGGCATAGGCCGCGGCCGCGGCGTCGATCTTCTCCCGCGTGGCCTTCCGCCGCAGCGACATGTAGCCCGCCAGGCGGCCGCCCTCGTAGCAGGGCGTGGCGTGCGCCTCCACCCAGTAGTGGTCGCCGTTGCGGCAGCGGTTCTTCACCAGCCCCACCCAGGGGCGCCCGGCCTTGAGTGCCGCCCAGAGATCCGCGAACGCCGCCGACGGCATGTCGGGGTGGCGGATGATGTTGTGCGGCTGCCCGACGAGCTCGCTTTCGGAAAAGCCGCTGATCTCGATGAAATCGCGATTGATCGACGCGATGATGCCGCGCTCGTTGGTGCGCGAAACGATGATGGTGCCTTCGGAAAGCGGAACTTCCTTGCCGGTTACCGGGAGGTTCTTGCGCATTGGGTGCCGTCGCTTCACATGGTCATCACGCGTAACGGCATGTGTGCGACGGCCTGAATGGTGACGTCCTAGACGGCCGACGAGCGGTAGGCGTCACACTTTCCGGCGGGCAGGTCCTCCGCCTCTCCAGAACACGACGCCCGCTGCTGCGACGCGGCAGCACCGGGCGTCAGGAAACCGCATGTAGGGCGGCGGCCGCGAGCCGCCGGCCCTCAGAGCGAGAAGTTCAGGCGTACCTTGCCCTTGCCGCCACCGGGTTCGAACTGCCACTGCTTCACGGCGCGCACGGCGGCCTGTTCGAACGTGCGCGTCGGCTTGGCATTGACCACGGACACCTTGGCGACCTTGCCTGCCGGGTCGACCTCGAACTCCACCTCGACGAAGCCGGTCGTGCCCGAGCGCGCGGCCTCGGGCGGGTACTGCGGTTCCACGCGCTTGATCGGCTTGAGGTCGGCAGCCTGGACCGGCGCGGCGGCGGCCAGGGCCACGGCGATCGCGAACACGACGGAACGGAACATGGGGATCTCCTGGAAAGCGGACACGCGACGCCCGCTGGCGCCGTAGCTCCTGCATCGGCTGGCGCGAGAGGTTCTTGAGCGTCAAGACCCCGTCCTCGACGTCGGATGCAGGCGTTCATGACTCCGGTCGCACTTCCGCAGCGGCCCGCCCGGCACGGCGC
Source organism: Lysobacter sp. N42 (assembly GCF_004344885.1). NCBI lineage: Bacteria > Pseudomonadati > Pseudomonadota > Gammaproteobacteria > Lysobacterales > Lysobacteraceae > Lysobacter > Lysobacter sp. N42. The sequence continues at coordinate 90,779 of NZ_SKFB01000010.1, read as the reverse complement.
GGCCGCGTCGCCGGCTTCCGACGCAGGCCGCTAAAGATCGATGCGCCTGCGCCGATGACGGATCAGTCGACCCACACAGGGTCCTCGTCCGAGGCTGTCATGCAATCGAAGAACTCGTCGCTCCTCGACCGGCTCATGGCGCCGGCGACCCGCCTGATGGCGCGGTTGCGATTCCTGCAGAAGGCCATGGTCATCGGCGCCGCGTTCATGGCGACCTGCGCCGTGCTGGGCTCGCTGCTGTTCGCCGGCATGCAGCGCGAGGTCAACGCCGTGACGCTTGCCGGTTCGTCCACCGAGCCGCTGGCCACCATGCACCGCGCGATGGGCGACATGCAGCGCCACCGCGGCGTGGTGGTGCGGCAGAGCTTCGGCATCGCCCCCGAGGCGGGCGAGCTCGAGGAGCTGCGCGCGCAGGTGAAGAAGGAGCTGGACGGCGTGATGGCCTGGCAGAAGGCGAACTTCGCCGACGCCAAGCTCGACGCCTCCTTCGCCGCCACGCGCAAGGCCTGGGACGCCGCCACCGGCAAGCACGCCGACGCCAATGCCGCCATGGCCGCGCACGCCGAGGCGCTGCGCCAGGCGCGCCTGCTGGTGAAGACCTTCGAGGCCGAGACGGGCCTGGGCCTGGCCACCGACCCGGCCATGTACTACCTGGGCCGCTCGGTGACCGAATGGCTGCCGATGCTCTCCGAATACGCCTCGCAGCAGCGCAGCGTGGCCACGCGCGTGCTGGGCGAGGGCTCGATCTGGGCCGAGGACCGCGCCGCCTTCGATGTGGCCGAGACCATGCAGGCCTACTTCGGCGACCGCATCCGCCTGGACATGGCGCAGCTGGAGCGCATCGCGCCCGCCTACGCCGCGCGCGTGAAGGGCCCGCTGGCGGCGTCGAACAAGGAACTCGAGGCGCAGGCCGCGCTGATCCAGTCGGCCGTGCTCGACGCCGAGACGCCGAACATGCCGATCCCGGCGTTCACGACGCAGACCGGCAACGCGCGCAAGGCGATGGATGCCGTGGTCGAGGCCACCACCTCGGCGCTGCGCGACGCCGCCGACGAGCACGTGGCCGCCGTGCGCCGGCAGCAGGTGCTGGTGGCGCTGGGCGTGCTGTTCTCGCTGCTGGTGTCGGCCTACCTCTTCGTCGGCTTCAGCCGCAGCACGCGCGACTCGCTGCACGAGATCCGCAACGCCTCCGAGCTGCTCGCCGCCGGCCAGTTCCCCGACCGCGTGGCCGTGAACAGCCGCGACGAGCTGCGCGTGATCGGCGACTCGATCGAGCAGGCCGTGGGCACGCTGCGCGGCTTCGCCAAGGCGCAGCAGGACCTCTTCGCCGCGCACCAGGCCGGCAACATCGACGAGCGCCTGGACACCGAGGCCTTCCCCGGCTCCTACGGCGTGATGGCCGACGACCTCAATACGCTGGTGGCCTCGCACATCGCGGTGCAGCAGCGCATCGTCGACATCGTGGCCCGCTACGGCCGCGGCGACCTGTCCGACGACATCGAGCGCTATCCCGGCCAGAAGGCGCGCATCACCGAGGCGATGGACGCCGTCAAGGCGGGCATGCTGCGCGTCAACGGCGAGATCAAGACGCTGGTGGACGCCGCCGTGGCCGGCGACTTCCGCAAGCGCGGCGACGCCGAAGCCTTCGAGTTCGTCTACCGCGAGATGGTCGACGACCTCAACATGCTGATGCAGAGCGCCGACCGTGGCGTCTCCGAGGTGGGCGCGCTGCTGGCGGCCGTCTCCGACGGCGACCTCACCCGCCATGCCGACGAGAACCTGCCCGGCCAGTTCGGCGAGCTCGCGCGCAATGCCAACCGCACGGTGGCGCAGCTGTCGGGCATCGTCGGCCAGATCCGCAGTGGCAGCCAGATGATCAACACGGCGGCGGCCGAGATCGCCTCGGGCAACAACGACCTGTCCGCGCGCACCGAGCAGCAGGCCGCTTCGCTGGAGGAAACCGCCTCGTCCATGGAGGAGCTGACCTCCACCGTGCGCCAGAACGCCGACAACGCACGTCAGGCCAACCAGCTCGCCATGGGCGCGGCCGACGTCGCCCAGCAGGGCGGCGCGGTGGTGAGCCAGGTGGTCGAGACGATGGGCGCGATCAACGCATCCAGCCGCAAGATCGTCGACATCATCAGCGTGATCGACGGCATCGCCTTCCAGACCAACATCCTCGCGCTCAACGCGGCCGTGGAAGCCGCCCGCGCCGGCGAACAGGGCCGCGGCTTCGCGGTGGTCGCCGCCGAAGTACGCTCCCTGGCCCAGCGCAGCGCGCAGGCGGCCAAGGAGATCAAGGGCCTGATCACCGACTCGGTGGACAAGGTCGGCGAAGGCACGCAGCTGGTCGACCAGGCCGGGCGCACGATGAGCGAGATCGTCGACAGCGTAAAGCGCGTGGCCGACATCATCGCCGACATCGCCGCCGCCTCGCAGGAGCAGAGCGCGGGCATCGAGCAGGTGAACCAGGCCATCCTGCACATGGACGAGAGCACCCAGCAGAACGCCACGCTGGTGGAGGAAGCCTCGGCCGCCGCGCGCTCGCTCGAGCAACAGGCGGTGCAGCTGGTGGAGACGGTGGCGGCGTTCCGGCTGGATGCCGCGCAGGCTGAAGTCTCCGCGGCGCTGGCCCGCGTCGCCGAGCCGGTGCGGGCAACGCCGCCCCGCACGCGGGAGCCCGCCCCGGCGGCCGTGGTGGTGCCCAAGGCGCGTCGCGCCGCGGCCACGTCGAACGAGCAGCACTGGCAGGAGTTCTGACGGCACGCGTGGCCGCAGGAGCATGATCGCCGGCCCCGCGCCGGCGATCGTGTTTCACGGCCAGGCGCGGCGCGGCGGCAGTGGCCAACCGCACCACCGCGTGACGGCCGGCACGGCCGGCCCATCAAGTGCGGCCGCCCGCCGCCGTTAACCCGTTGGCCGGACCGCCGCTTTGCGGCCTCCGGTCCTCCTACGGCGACACCGAGGTTTCCATGCCGCTGAACCTGCCCCCGCATCCGCCCGAGCTTTCCGTTGCGGCCCTTGCCGCGGCTGGCGACGGCGCGCCGGGGGCCATGCCGGCGGAAGAGTTCGGGGATCTGGTCGCCCTGGCGGCACGCATGGGCGACGCGCCGATGGCCTGGCTGCTCGCCCGCGCGGCCGATGAAAGCCTGCGGGTCATCGCGCGGCACGGAGCCGATGCTGCATCCGACCCGCACTGCGTCGCCCTGTGCGCGCCGGTCACCGTCGAAGCGCCACGGCTGACGGTGCCGGACGCCTGCCAGGATCCCTGCTTCGACTCCGAGCCGCTGGTCTGGCGCCATCCCGGCGTGCGCTTCTTCCACGCGCAGGCACTGTTCGGCCGCGACGGCAGCCAGGTCGGCGTGCTGGCCGTGGCCGATACCGCGCCACGCGAGTCCTGCGGCCGCGAGCTGCTGCGCGCCATCGAGCGCCTGGCGGCCATCGGCGAGCGCCTGCTCGAGCGCCACGAGCTGCTGCGCCGCAACCGCATCGCCACGCAGATCATGCAGGCCACCTTCAGCGCGATGGTGGTCACCGACGAACACGGCCAGATCACCCTGGCCAACCGCGCGGCGGAGGCGATGTTCGGCCTGCGCGCGCGCCGCATGCAGGGCATGCCGGTGGACGTGCTCTTCCCCACCTACCTGCAGCCCGACCCCGCCGGCGCCAGCACCTGGCTGCACGGCGAGGACCTCGACGCCGTGCTGCGCCGCGAGCCGCACTACCACCTGCGCACGCTGGGCCCCAAGGGCGACGTGCGCACGCTCGACGCCACCCGCTGCACCTGGCAGCTCGGCCACGGCCACGGGCAGGCGATCATCCTGCGCGACATCACCGAGGACCTCGAGCAGCAGGCCACCCTGCGCCAGATCGCCCTGTACGACGCGCTCACCGGGCTGCCCAACCGCGCCGCCGTCGCCGAAACCCTCAGTGCGCGCCTGGAAGCCACCGACGCGCCCCTCGCACTGGCGCTGCTGGGCCTGGACAACTTCAAGACCATCAACGACACGCTCGGCCATTCGGCGGGCGATGCCGTCCTGCAGGCCACGGCCTCGCGGCTGCGCGCGTCCATGCCCGCCGGCGCGACCGTCGGCCGCTTCGGCGGCGACGAGTTCGCGCTGCTCTTCAACGACACCCCCGAGCACGTGATCCTCGTGCAGCTGGCCGAGATGCTGCGCCAGGTGGCCGAGCCGCTCGAGGTGTCGGGCCATCCCATCCATCTGGAGGCGTCCATCGGACTGGTCCTGCGCGAGGACGCAGGACAGGCCGACGCACCGCCCTCGGCCAGCGAGCTGATCGCGCGCGCGGACCTCGCGCTCTACAAGGCGAAGGCCCGCGGCGGACGCCAGGTCTGCCGCTACGACCTGGGCATGCGCCGCGAAGTGATCGACCGGCGCATGCTCGAGATCGAGCTGCGCCGCGCCCATGCGCGCGGCGAGTTCGAGCTGCACTACCAGCCGCAGATCGATCTCGACACCGGGCTGGCCTTCGGCGCCGAGGCGCTGCTGCGCTGGCGCCATCCGGAACGGGGGCTGCTGCCGCCTGCGGCATTCATCGAAACGCTCAGCAACAGCGCTCTCGCGCTCGACGTCGGCCGCTGGATCATCGAGCAGGCATGCCGCGACGCCGCGCGCTGGCCCAAGGTGGCCGGCCGCGACATCGCCATCTCCATCAATCTGTTTCCGGGCCAGGTGCACGAAACCGACCTCGGCCGCGACGTCGACCAGGCGCTCGGCGCCACGGGCCTGCCGGCCGAGCGCCTGGAGCTGGAGATCACCGAAACGATCGCACTCAAGCCCGACGACAGCGCATCGCGCGCGCTCGCCGGCCTGCGCGAGCGCGGCGTCCGGCTGTCCTTCGACGACTTCGGCACCGGCTTCGCCTCGCTGTCGATGCTGCAGCGCTTCCCGATCGACCGCGTCAAGATCGACCGCTCGTTCGTGCGCGACATGCTCGACAACCGCGGCGACGCGGCCATCGTCAAGTCCATCGTCCTCATCTCCCGCAACATGGAGCTGCACGTGACGGCAGAGGGAGTGGAAAGCCCGGAGCAGGCCGAACTGCTGCGTGGCATCGGCTGCGACTCGGCCCAGGGGTTCCTGTACGCGCCCGCGCTCGCGCCGGAGGCATTCGAGCGCTGGCTGGCCGAACAGTCGCAAGACCCGGCCAATGCGCCGTGGCGGCGCCGGAACGCCTGATGGGCAGGCTGGCGACGACGGCGCCGGTCGAACGCGGCTTCGCCTTCGAGGCGCGCGACTTCGACCGCGTCCGTTCGCTCATCCACCAGCGTGCGGGGATCAGCCTGGCCGACCACAAGCGCGACATGGTCTACAGCCGCCTCGTGCGCCGGGTACGCGCAGGCGGCTTCGCCAGCTTCGGCGCCTACCTCGATGCGCTCGAGCATGGCGACGGCGGCGAATGGCAGGACTTCATCAACGCGCTGACGACCAACCTCACCTCGTTCTTCCGCGAGGCGTATCACTTCGATGCATTGCTGGCGCAGCTGCGCGAGGCCGCGGGCCCCGGCATCACGCAGCCGCTGAGGATCTGGTGCGCGGCCGCGAGCACCGGCGAGGAGCCGTGGTCGCTCGCCATCACCGCCTGCGAGGCCTTCGGCACCCTCGCCCCGCCGGTGCGGATCCTCGCCACCGACATCGACACCCAGGTGCTTGCGACGGCCGAGGCCGGCATCTACAGCCTGGACCGCATCGAGCCCCTGGACGAGGCGCGCAGGCGCGCGTTCTTCCAGCGAGGCACCGGTCCGCACGAAGGCATGTGCCGCGTCCGGCGGGAACTGCGTGACCTGGTGAGCTTCCGCCCGCTCAACCTGCTCGACCGCGACTACGGCATCGCCCCCGGCCTGACGGCGATCTTCTGCCGCAACGTGATGATCTACTTCGACAAGCCTACCCAGTACCGGCTGCTGCAGCGCATGATGCCGCTGCTCGCGCCGGACGGGCGCTTCTACGCCGGCCACTCGGAGAGCTTCAGCCACGCGGCGGACCTGGTGACGGGTTGCGGCCGCACCATCTTCCGGGCGCGGGCACGATGAGCTCGGCCGCCGCCATCGCCGCCGAGCCCGGCGCCTACTTCGACGAGGCGCTGCAGACCCGCGCCTTCCGCGTCCTGCCCGCCGAATACCGCGTCACGGACCAGCCCATCGCGCTGGTGACCCTGCTCGGCTCGTGCGTGGCGGCATGCCTCTACGATCCGGCCCTGGGCGTGGGCGGGATGAACCATTTCATGCTCCCCGACGCACAGCCGGCGAGCCTGCCGCCCCGCGGCGGCGACGGCAGCGCGCGCTACGGCGCGCATGCAATGGAGCTGCTGATCAACGACCTGCTCAAGCGCGGCGCGCGCCGCAGCCACCTCCAGGCCAAGGTCTTCGGCGGCGGCAACGTGCTGCGCGGCTTCACCAGCGATCCCATCGGCACCCGCAACGCGCGCTTCGTGCTCGACTACCTCGGCGCCGAGCGGATTCCGGTGCTCGCGCAGGACCTGGGCGACGTGCATCCCCGCAAGGTCTGCTTCTTCGCACAGACCGGCCGCGCCCTCGTGCGTCGCCTTCCCATCACGCGCGACGAGGAGATCGTGCGTGCCGAGCGCGCGCTGTACGGCCGGCTCACGCGGGCGCCGGTGTCGGGCAGCGTGGAGCTGTTCTCGTGAGCGCCGGCGACCCGGCACCGCTGCCGCGGCCCGTGCGCGTGCTGGTGGTCGACGACTCGGCGCTGATCCGCCGCCTGATGTCGGAACTGCTGCCGGCCGATGGCGACATCGAGGTCGTCGGCACCGCTTCCGACCCGTTCATCGCCCGCGAGCGCATCAAGCAGCTCAACCCCGACGTCCTCACGCTGGACGTCGAGATGCCGCGCATGGACGGCCTGACCTTCCTGCAGAACCTCATGCGCCTTCGGCCGATGCCGGTGGTGATGGTATCGACGCTGACCGCCGCCGGTGCGAGGGTCACGCTGGATGCGCTCGAACTGGGCGCCGTGGACTTCGTCACCAAGCCCTGCGTGGACGTGGCAAGCGGGATGGCCGCCTACGGCGCACTGCTGCGGTCGAAGGTGCGCGAGGCGGCGCAGGCACGCGTGACGGGGTTGCCGCCGCCCGGAGCGGGAGCGGACGCGCGGGGCGCGATCGTGATCACCGGATACCGGACGACCGACCGCCTGATCGCGATCGGCGCCTCGACCGGTGGCACGGAGGCCATCCGCAGCGTGCTGGCGACCATGCCGGCGGACGCTCCGGCGATCGTCATCGCCCAGCACATTCCCGCAAGCTTCAGCCGCGCATTCGCCGAGCGGCTGGATCGACACAGCCGCATGACGGTGCGCCATGCCGAGGACGGCGAGCCGATCCTGCCCGGCCACGCCTACGTTGCGCCCGGCGGGCAGCACCTGCGCATCCAGCGCAGCGGCGCGCGCTGGGTGTGCCGCGTCGCCGGCGACGCCGCGGTGAACGGCCATCGCCCCAGCGTCGACGTGCTGTTCGAGTCGATCGCCACCCACGCAGGGCCCAACGCCTGTGCAGCGCTGCTCACCGGCATGGGCGAGGATGGCGCGCGCGGCCTGCTGGCCGTGCGCCGGGCGGGCGGCGCCACCTTCGCCCAGGATCGCGCCACCAGCGTGGTCTGGGGCATGCCCGGCGCGGCCGTCGCGCGCGATGCGGCCGGCGAAGTGCTGCCGCTGCCGCGCATCGCGGAACGGCTGCTGCAGGCCACCACGCGCGAGCCCGGGCGCCGGAACAACGACGCCGTCCGCTAAAGCGCCCCGCCGCCCTGCCGTTATTCCGGGTGAACCTTCTGCAGAGAGCTCCGATGGACTCCCGCGTACTCATCCGCCTCGCCGCTCCAGCGGTGCTCACGCTCCTCGTCATGCTGGCCGTCGGCCTGCGCTGGCCCGCTGCCGTCACCTGGGGCGTCCTCGTCGCGATGGCCGCCGCCTGGGGCGCGTTCGCCTGGTCGGTGAGCCGCATCGGCGGCCGGCAGGTGTCGAGCCTGCGCGAGCAGATGCGCGTGCTCGAGGAGCTGCGCAGCTTCGTCACCACCGAAATCACCGGCAGCCGGCACGAAATCGACCGCACGCGCGATCTGATCCGCGAAGCGGTCGGCAAGCTCGGAACCAGTTTCGAGGCGGTCAACCGCAAGTCACGCGAGCAGAGCCAGGTGGTGGCCCGCCTCATCGACCGCTCCGACGCGGGCAGCGGCGTCGACGTGCAGCGCTTCGCGGTGCAGGCCAGCCAGCAGATGGAGCAGCTCGTGGAGGCGCTGGAAGCCGTCTCGGGCCAGAGCAGCCACACCGTGACGCACATCGATGCGATGGCCGAGCACCTGGACGGCATCTTCGCCCTGCTCGAGGACGTGAAGTCCATCGCCGACCAGACCAACCTGCTCGCGCTCAACGCCGCCATCGAGGCCGCCCGTGCAGGCGAGGCGGGCCGCGGGTTCGCCGTGGTGGCGGACGAGGTTCGCAACCTGTCCGAGCGCAGCACCGCCTTCAACGAGCAGATCCGCAAGCTCGCCCACTCGTCCAAGGACGCGATCGCCAAGGTGCGCGACACCGTCACCACGATGGCCAACCGCGACATGGACCGGGCGCGTGCCGCCCGTGGCGAAGCCGCCGCCATGCTCGAGCGCGTGGAGGGAATCAACCGCTCCCTGGGCAACGGCATGCGCGAGATCTCCGACTGCGGCCGCAGCATCGACGGCTCGGTCGCCGAGGCCGTGCGCTCGCTGCAGTTCGAGGACATCGCCACCCAGGCGCTCGGCGCGGCCAGCGTGCACCTGGAGCGGCTCGCATCGATCAACCGCGAGGCCGTCGCGCTGCAGGAGCTCCTGCATCGCCCGCACCACGATGCGGAGGTGCAGCGCGCGCTTTCGCAGATCGCGCAGCGCATCGCCGGCATGCGCGGCGAATGGGAGCGCCCGCCGCACAAGCCGGTGATGCAGCAGTCGATGGAAGCCGGCAGCGTCGAGCTGTTCTGATCCACGACCTTCCGGGGGCTGCCCGGGCAGCCCCGAAGCCGCCGCGCCCCGCGTGGCGGCTTCGTCGTTTCCGGGGCCGCATCGCACGCTACGCGGCCACTGCCGCAGCGCATGGCAGACTCGCGGCATGGAGCCTGCCGCATCGCCCGACGACCTCGACGACCTTGCCGCGCAACTCGCCCGCCAGCGCGAGGAGCTGCGTACCCTCGCCCGCCGGCTCATCACCGTGCAGGAGGACGAGCGCGCCGCGCTCTCGCGCGAGCTGCACGACGACATCGGCCAGTCGATCACCGCGATCAAGCTCTCGGCCGTCGCCCTGCTCGGCGACGCCGATCCGCGCTACGTGCGCGAGGTCGCGCAGGAGATCGTGGCCATCGCCGACCAGACGGTGGCCAAGCTGCGCGACCTCTCGCTGCTGCTGCGCCCGCCGCAGCTCGATGCGCTCGGGCTGGAGGCCGCGCTGCGCTGGCAGGCCGGCGCCCTGTTCCGTGGCGATGGCCCGGCGCTCACGCTCGACGTGCCGCCGCTGCCCTGCCGCCCCCCGCGCGAGGTCGAACTGGCCTGCTTCCGCATCGCGCAGGAAGCGTTGACCAACGCGCTACGGCATGCCCATGCGCGCCACGTGCTGCTGCGCCTGGACTGCGACGACACGACGCTGCGGCTGCACGTGGAAGACGACGGTCGCGGCCTGGCACGCGACCGGCGCGACGGCCTGGGGCTGATCACGATGCGCGAGCGTGCCCAGCAGCTGCGCGGCAGGTTCGACATCCACAGCGACGATCGCGGCACGTCCATCGACGTCGAACTGCCGCTGGATCCGGCCTGACGCCGGCACGGCGCGTCACGCCCGGTCAGGCCCCGGACGTCGGATGCGGCCCTGCATGCCCCGCGCCCCGTGCTCGGGTGCGGCAGGCACGGATGAAGGTGCGCGCAACCCGCCTCAGCCGTGCCGCGTACGCGCCCATGCGGCCAGGAACACCGCCGTCGCGGCCGCCACGTTCAGGCTCTCCACCGCGCCGGTGCCCGGGATCGACAGGCGCAGGTCGCAGGCCTGCGCGAATGCGCGGTCCATGCCCTCGCCCTCGGCGCCCATGACGTAGACCAGGCGCGGGGGAAGCGGTGTCGCGAACGCATCGCCACCCCCGTCGACGACCGTGGCGGCCAGCGCGAAGCCCGCACCGCGCAGCTGCGCGAGCGCATTGTCGGCCCGGCCCAGGCGCACGAGCGGCACGGCCTCGGCGCCGCCTTCGGCCACGCGAGCGGCGGCACCCGAGAGCGCGAGCGGGGAGTCCTTCGGCAGCAGGATCGCGCCCACGCCGAAATGCGCCGCCGAGCGCAGGATCGCGCCGAAGTTGTGCGGATTGCCCACGCCGTCGAGCCAGAGCGCGCAGCAGGGGCCGGCGGGCAGGTCGCGCAGCCAGGTCGACAGCGGCACCGGGGCCTCGCGCAGCACGTCGGCGACCACGCCTTCGTGGTGCGCGCTGGCTGCGAGCTTCTGCAGGTCGCCGTCCTCCACCACGCGATAGCCGATGCGATGGGCCACGCACCACTTCAGCAGCGGCTGCAGCGCGGGAATGCGCGCCTCGGCCAGGTAGAGCTTGCGGATGGCCTGCGGGCGGCGGGCGAACACGGCGCGCACGGCATTGAGCCCATGGACGCGCAGTTCCTCGTTCTGCGCGCGCGCCGCCGGCGTGTCCCCGCCCTGCTCGCGACCGGGCGCAGGCCCGGCACCGCGGGGCCTGCGTTCGCCGTAGGGGCCTGCGGCGTCGCGGCGCGGCGGGCGGTTCCAGGGGCCGGGCGGGCGGTTCATGGCGGCGTCTCGGGCAGCGGGCAGCTGATTGTCGCCGATGCCAGGCGCGGGCCGGAAAAGTCCCCGGGTTCCCGCCGTCGCGGGAACGACGTGCGGGCGCCGCCAGCACGGCTCGCAGACCCCGCCCGAACGACAGCTCGGGGCGCGAAGCCACCATCACCGCCAGGACGCCGTCGCCGCCGCGAAGACGGGGGCCAGTGACGTCAGCCGCTCATTTCACCTGACGCCACGCGTGGCCTTCAGCTCGCGTCGTGACCGCCTTCGCTGCCGCGCCTCAGGCATGCCCACCCGCCTGGGGCGTCACCGTCTCCAGCCGCTCCAGCTCGCGTCCGGTGGCTTCGGGCGACTTCGTGTACTTCGCCAGCAGCAGGTAGAACGCCGGGATCACGAACAGCGAGAGCAGCGTGGAGAACGACACGCCGAAGATGACCACGATGCCGATCGTCGCGCGGCTGGCCGAACCCGGGCCGCCGGCGAGCACCAGCGGCACCGCGCCCACCACCGTGGCGATGGACGTCATCAGGATCGGGCGCAGGCGCACGGCCGCGGCCTCGACGATGGCCTCGCGGATGGAGCGGCCCTCGTCGCGCAGCTGGTTGGCGAACTCCACGATCAGGATGCCGTTCTTGGCCGCCAGGCCGACCAGCATCACGATGCCGATCTGCGAGAACAGGTTGAGCGTGCCGCCGGTCAGCCACAGGCCGATCAGTGCGCCCAGCACGCCCAGCGGCACGGTGAGCATGATCACCGCCGGGTGCACGAAGCTCTCGAACTGCGCGGCCAGCACCAGGAAGACGATCAGCAGCGCCAGCGTGAAGGTGAGCACCACCGCGCCGCCGGCGGCCTGGAACTCGCGCGACTCGCCCTTCCAGTCGATCTGCGCCTGGTCCGGCAGTTCCTCCTCGACCACCTGGTTGAGGAAGGCGATCGCATCGCCCATGCGGTAGCCCGGCGCCAGCCCCGCGGAGATGGTGATCGCGCGCAGGCGGTTGAAGCGGTTGAGGCTGCCCGGCTCGGCCAGCTCGCGCAGCGTGACCAGGTTGGCCAGCGGCACCAGCGCGCCATCACGGGCCCGCACCTGGATCTGCGAGAGGTCCGCCGGCGACGCGCGCGCCGCGCGCTCGGCCTGCAGGATCACGTCGTACTCCTCGCCGTTCTGCACGAAGGTGGTGACGCGGCGGCTGCCCATCATCGTCTCGAGCGCCGTGCCGATCGCGCTCACGCTCACGCCCAGGTCGGCGGCGCGCTGGCGGTCGATCTCCACGCGCATCTGCGGGCGGGTTTCCTTGTAGTCCGAGTCCACCGAGAACAGCTGCGGGTTCTGCTCCATGCGCGCGACCACGCGGTCGCGCCACTGCGCCAGCTCCCCGTACTCCGGGCCGCCCAGCACGATCTGCAGCGGCTGGCCGCGGCTGCGCACCAGCCCCGTGCGCACCGACGGATTGGCGCGCACGCCGGCGAGCGCGCCGAGCTCGCGGCGCAGCTGGCTGACCACGTCGTCCGTGCTCACCTCGCGCTTGTCCCAGTCCTGCAGGAACACGATCACCTGCCCGGTGTGCATCTCCTCGCTCGCGCCGAAGCCGCCGGGCACGCGGGCGTTGGCACGCTGGATGGGCCGGCCCGAAGCCGCGTCGCCCGTGTGCCGTGCCAGGATCTGCTCGACCTTCTGCACCTGCGGCACGGTGTAGTCGAAGCCCGCGCCCTCCGGCCCTTGCACCCACACGAAGAACGCGCCGCGATCCTCCGGCGGGGCGAGCTCGGAAGGCACCAGCCGGAACAGCAGCACGCTGGCCGCGAAGGCCGCCAGCATCGCCAGGATGAACAGCCAGGGGTGCCCGACGCTGCGCTCGAGCAGCCCGCGGTAGCCCGAGGCCAGGCGCTCCAGCCCGCGGTTGACGAACCGGGTGACCGGGTTCGACTTCTCCTCGCTGTGCGGTCGCACCAGCAGCGAGGACATCATCGGCGTGAGCGTGAGCGCCACGAAGGCCGAGATCGCCACCGCGCCGGCCAGCGCCACCGACAGCTCGCGGAACAGGCGCCCCGTGTTGCCCTCCATGAAGCCGATCGGCAGGAACACCGCCACCAGCACCGCGGTGGTGGCGATGACCGCGAAGGCCACCTGCTTGGTGCCGCGCGAGGCGGCCACCAGCCGCGGCTCGCCCAGGTCGGCGCGGCGCTGGATGTTCTCCAGCACCACGATCGCATCGTCCACCACCAGGCCGATGCAGAGCACCAGCGCCAGCAGGGTGAGCAGGTTGATCGAGTAGCCGAAGGCGTAGAGCGGGATGAACGCCGCGATCAGGCACACCGGCACCGTCACCGCCGGGATCAGCGCCGCGCGCAGGCTGCCCAGGAACAGCCAGATCACCACCAGCACCAGCACGATGGCCTCGCCCAGCGTCCAGTACACGCGCTCGACGGCCGCGTCGATGAACGTGGTGTTGTCGAAGGCCACGAAGATGCGCGTGCCCTCGGGCAGGCTGGGCTGGATCTGCTCGGCCAGCGCACGCACGTCGCGGGCGACGTCCAGCGCGTTGGCCTGCGAGGTCTTGACGATCCCCAGGCCGATGTTGGGCTCGCCGTTGCTGCGGAAGTAGGCGCGCCGCTCGGCGGTGGCCAGCTCCACGCGCGCCACGTCGCCCAGCCGCACCACGTAGCCGTCCTCGCCCTTGGCCAGCGGGATCTGCGCGAAGTCCTGCGGCTGCCGGTAGCTGCGCTCCACGCGCAGGGTGAAGTCGCGGGTCTCTGATTCGATGCGGCCGGCGGGCAGCTCCACGTTCTGCGCGCGCAGGCTCGATTCGATGTCGCCGGCAGTGATGCCGCGCGCGGCCATGGCATCGCGGTCCAGCCAGATGCGCATGGCATAGCGTTGCTGGCCGCCGATGCGCACCTGCGCCACGCCGTCCACCGACGAGAGCCGATCCACCACGTAGCGGTCGGCGTAGTCGGTGAGCTGCAGCGTGTCCATTCGCGTGCTGGACATGTTGAGCCACAGGATCGGGTCGGCGTCGCTCTCGACCTTCTCGATCTCCGGCGGATCGGCCTCGTCCGGCATGCGGTCGGCCACCCGGCTCACCGCGTCGCGCACGTCGTTCGCGGCTGCCTCGATGTCGCGCTCGAGGGTGAACTCGATGCTGATCGCCGACCGGCCGTTGACGCTGCGCGACTCGATCGACTCGATGCCCTCGATGCCGGCCAGCGCGTCCTCCAGCACCTGGGTGATGCGTGTTTCCACCACGCCGGCCGACGCGCCCGGGTAGGTGACGTCCACCGAGACGATGGGCGGGTCGATCGCGGGCAGCTCGCGCAGCGTCAGCCGCGTGAAGGCCATGAAGCCGAGCACGATCAGCAGCAGGCTCATCACCGTCGCGAAGACGGGCCGGCGGATGGACAGCTCGGACAGGCGCATGGCTCAGGCGCCCTTCGCGGCCGGGGTGCCGGCGTTCGCGCCGCCTTCCTGGATCTTCTGCCCCGGCCGCAGCTTGCCCACGCCGTCCACCACGATGCGATCGCCCGCCTTCACGCCCTCGAGCACTTCCACCTGCCCGCCCGCGCGCGTGCCGAGCTTGACGTCGGCGCGCTCGGCCTTGCCATCGGCCGTGACGCGGTACACGTAGGAATCGCTGCCGGCCTGCACCACCGCGATCTCCGGCACCAGCAGCGCCTGCCACTCGGGCCGGCGCACGCGCACCTGCAGCAGCATGCCGGGCTTGAGCAGGCGCTCGGGGTTGGCGAACTCGCCGCGCACGGTGACCGCGCGCGTGGCCGGGTCGATGCGCGCGTCCACCGTCGCCACCGTGCCCTCGAACGTGCGGCCCGGGTAGGCCGCGGCGGTGGCCTCGACGGCCTGCCCGGCACCGATCTGCGCCAGCTGCGTCTCGGGCATGGGGAAGTCGACGTGGACACGCGAGACGTCGTCCAGCGTGGTGATGACCGTGCCCGGCGAGACCAGCGAACCCGGGCTGACCTGGCGCAGGCCGAGCACGCCGGCGAAGGGCGCGCGGACCACGCGGTCGGCGATCTGCGCGCGCACCTGCGCCACGCGGGCGCGGGCGGCGTCGCGCGTGGCGCGCTGGGCGTCGAGCTGCGAGCGGGCGATGAGCTGCTGCGCGGCGAGTTCGGACTGGCGCCGGTAGAGCCGGTCGGCCTCGTTCGCGGCGGCCACGGCCTCGTTGAGCGCGGCGCGCTCGGCCTGGCCGGTCAGCGTGACCAGCGGCGCACCGGCGCGCACGCTCTGCCCGCTGTCGAAATGCACCGCCTCGACCTTCTCGCTCACCGCGGCGGTGACGGTGACCGATTCGCGCGCGCGGACCGTGCCCAGCGCCTGCAACGTGTCGGCGAAGGGCTGCATGCGCAGCACCTGGGTGGACACCACCGCCGGGCGGTCGCCACCGCCGCCGGGGCCCTGCGCGGGGCCGGCTTCCTTGCGGTTGCAGGCGACGAGCACCAGGCTGAGAAGGCAGGCAGCGACGAGGCCTCGACGTGGCATGGGCAGGCGCGATGCGGAAGGATCCGCGATTCTAGCCAGCCGGCATGACAGGGCCTGTATCGATGGTCCCGCGCGGGTCCCCCGGCCTGGACCTCAGCGTTGCATCGGCGTGGTCAACCGGGCGCATCCCTGCGCGCACCGCACGGGGGCGACAAACGAAAACGCCGGCACTCTGCCGGCGTCTTCGCGTCACGGGAGGCGGTCGATCAGCCTTCCCACTGCCCCAGGGCCGCCAGGCCGTTGTCACGCGCACGCGCGAACACCGTTTCCTGCGCCTTTCCGTAGTTGCCCTGCATGTCCTGCGCCCAGAGCTTGAGCGCGGCCTGCTGCATGGCACGGCCGTAGGAGAACGACAGCGGCCACGGGTGCGGGCCGGCCTTGTTCATCGCGTCCAGGTGCGCGGTGGCGTCCTCGTCGGACTGGCCGCCCGAGAGGAACACGATGCCCGGCAGCGTGGCCGGCACGGTGGACTTCAGGCAGCGCAGCGTGGCCGCGGCCACTTCCTCGCGCGAGGCCTTCTCGGCGCTCTCGGTGCCGTGGATCACCATCGAGGCCTTCAGGATCGTGCCCTCGAGCATCACGTTGAACTCGTAGAGCGAGCCGAACAGCGAGCGCAGCACGACTTCCGTCACCTCGTAGCAGGTGTCGATGTCGTGCGCGCCGTCCATGATCACTTCCGGCTCGACCATCGGCACCAGGCCCTGCTCCTGGCAGAGGGCGGCATAGCGGGCCAGCGCGTGGCTGTTGGCCTCGATGGCGGTGCCGGTGGGGATGTCCTCGCCGATGTTGATCACCGCGCGCCACTTCGCGAAGCGGGCGCCGAGCTTGTAGTACTCCTCCAGGCGCGCGCGCAGGCCGTCGAGGCCTTCGGTGACGACCTCGCCCGGGAAGCCGGCCAGCGGCTGCGGGCCCTTGTCGACCTTGATGCCGGGGATGATGCCGTTGGCCGTCATCAGGTCGGCGAAGCGCGTACCGTCCCGGGTGCCCTGGCGCAGCGTCTCGTCGAACAGGATCGCGCCCGAGATGTACTGGGAGAGATTCGGCGTGGTGAGCAGCAGCTCGCGGTAGGCGCGACGGTTCTCTTCGGTATTCTCGATGCCCACGCCGGCGAAGCGCTTGGCGATCGTGTTCGTCGACTCGTCGATCGCGATGATGCCCTTGCCCGGGGCGACCATCGCCCGGGCGGTCTCGGCAAGCTGTTCGATGCTCATTCGGAATCCATGCGCGCAGGGAGGGGGCCGGCATTATACCGGCCGCCCTGCATACGATTTCAGCCGCCGGTTCGGATCTTTTCCGGGTCGCCGGGGCTAGAGCTCGCCCAGCCCCTCGGCCTGGCCGCCCGGCCCGATCTGCAGGAGCCGCAGGGTGTTGGTCGCGCCGTGCTGCTGCATGATCTCGCCACTGGTGAAGATGATGCGGTCGCCCTCCTCGAGCAGGCCGCGGTCGAACAGCATCTTCGCCGCGGCCCGCGCCGCCACGCCCGCCGTCATGCCCGTGCTTTCGAAGGGCAGCGCGGTGACGTCGCGCATGAGCGCCATGCGCCGCCGCGCGGCCTCGTCGCCGGAGAGCGCGATGATCTGCGCCGGGGCGCGGAAACGCGACAGGAAGCGCGGCGTGCCGCCGGATTCGGTGATCGCCACGATCGCGCGCACGCCGATGTGCTCGGATAGGAACATGGCCGCCATCGCGATCGCCTGGTCGGCGCGGTCGAGGTTGCGCGGCGCCGCCTCGAAGTCGGTGTCGTGTGCGAACTGCCGCTCGGCGCCCAGGCAGATGCGCGCCATCGCCTGCACCGCCTTCACCGGGTACCGGCCCGCGGCCGTTTCCTGCGAGAGCATCACCGCGTCGGTTCCGTCGATGACGGAATTGGCGACGTCCAGCACCTCGGCACGCGTCGGGATCGGGCTGTCGACCATCGACTGCAGCATCTGCGTGGCGGTGATCACGATGCGGTTGCAGTCCAGCGCCTTGCGGATGATCTTCTTCTGCAGGCCCGGCAGTTCGGCGTCGCCGATCTCCACGCCCAGGTCGCCGCGCGCCACCATCACCACGTCGCTGGCCTCGACGATCTCGGTCAGGTTCTCGATCGCCTCGGCGCGCTCGATCTTCGCCACCAGCGCGGCATTGCTGCCGGCCTCGCGCGCGATGCGGCGGGCGTCGTGCATGTCCTGCGCGTTGCGGCAAAAGGAAACGGCGATGAAGTCGACGCCGATCTTCGCGGCCACATGGATGATCTCCTCGTCCCTGGGCGTCAGCGCGCCCAGCGACAGCCCGCCGCCCTGCTTGTTCAGGCCCTTGCGGTTGGAGAGCACGCCGTCGTTGAGCACCGTGCTGACGATGCGCTCGCCCTCCACCCGATCGACCTGCAGCTGCATCATGCCGTCGTCGAGCAGCAGGACGTCGCCGGCCTCCACGTCGCCCGGCAGGCCCAAGTAGCTCACGCCGACCTCGTGCTCGCTGCCGGCCGGCGCGTCCTCGCGCGCGACCAGGTCGAAGCGGTCGCCGGCCTTGAGCTGCACGCGGTCGTTCTCGAACTTCTCGATGCGGATCTTCGGGCCGGGCAGGTCCGCGAGGATGCCGACCTCGCGCCCCACCCGCTGCGCCGCCGCGCGCAGTGCCTCGGCACGCGCCACCTGTGCGGACGGATCGCCGTGCGAGAAGTTCAGGCGGACGCAGTCCACGCCCGCCTTGAGCAGCTCGTCGAGCACGCCCGGCGCGTCGGTGGCCGGGCCGAGGGTGGCGAGGATCTTGGTGCGACGCGTGGCGTGGCTCATGCAGCAACGGCTCCCTGGAAGGCCCCGAACGCTAGCACGGGCCACGCGGCGCGCGCGTGGCATTCGATTTCAGTCCGCGGCCGCCCGCTCGATGTAGCGGCCGCCGCGCGCATACAGCGCACGCCGCGCCTCCATCGCCTTGCGCATGGCCGCATAGGCCTCGCCCCTGGGCAGCTGCGACAACGCGAGCGACTGCAGCCGCACCGCCTCCGCATGGTTGCCGGCGGCCGCTTCGCAGGCGGCGACCGTGTCGACGTGGCCCGGGGCCAGCTGCGCGGGCGCGCCCATGCGGCGCGCGGCCTCCAGGCCGGCCTTGGGGTCGCGCACGTCCGCATGGGGCGAAACGCAGCGCACCCAGGCGACGTTGTTGAGCGCGTTGTCGATCTTGGCCGCGGCCGCGCCGGCGAGCAGATCGAGGCCCCGCCGGCGCCCGGCGGCGTCGGGCGCATTGGCGGCCAGCCACAGGCCGTAGTCGTTGGCCGCTTCCTGGTCGCCGGCGGCGACCGCCGCCTCGAACAGGCGCTGGCCGCCCGCGACGTCCCCCGGGATGCGGCCTGAAAGCAGCAGGCCGGCAAGCAGCACCCGCGACTGGGCATCCTCGGCCTCCTCCAGCAGCCGGCGCGCGCGCACCGCGTCGTGGGCGACGCCCTCGCCATCGACCAGCATCAGCGCAAGCCGCCGGCGCGCCTCGGGCACCTCGGCATGCAACTGCTCGTAGATCTCCAGCGCCTCGCGCGGGCCCTGTTCGATGCCCGCCGGCGCGTCGGCATAGAGGCCGGCGAGCATGAGGATGGCATCGACGTCGGCCTCGGCCACCTTGCCCAGCAGCCAGTCACGCGCGAGCACGGGCTTGCCCCGGGTCATGGCCTCGTAGGCCAGGCCGCGCACGGCCAGGGCATCGCCGCCCAGGGCGGCCTCGCCCAGCTGGCGCAGCGCTTCGGCGTCCTTGGGCTCGGCCTGCAGGCGGGAGACGGCCCGGATGCGCAGTGCCTCGGCGTGGCCGGCGGCGGCGGCGCGCTCGGTCCAGCGCACGGCTTCGGCCTCCTGTCCGCGTCGGCTGGCCAGCAGGGCCAGCAGCGCGTAGCCGCGCCCCGCGGCATTGTGCGCGGGCTCGGCCAGCCAGGCCTCGTCCCCGGGGCGCAGGCTCGCACCGCCGGCCTCGACGGCGTCGTTCACCCGCATGGCGCGCACGGCGACCGAGCCGGATGCCTCGGCCCGGTCGAGCGCCTGGACCAGCCAGTCCGGTCGTTCAACCTCGTGCAGGTCGAGGATGCTCGCGAAGTACGCGAGCGCCATGCCCCGGGGCCAGGCGCGGTCGGCGGATTCGACCAGGCGGCGCGCGGCCTGCGGGTCGCGGGCGACGTCCACGCCGACGAGGTAGGCCTGGGCCAGCTGCAGCCTGGGCAGGGCATGGCCGGCCTCGGCCAGTGGCAGCAGCGCGTCGACCAGCCCCTCGCTGCAGCCGGCAAAGGGCATGCGCCGGCACACCTCGATCCAGGCCTGCAGCGACAGCACGCCGCCGCGCCCGGCCGCCGCCTTCAGCCGGTCGCGGCGGGTCTGCGGCTCGGATTCCAGCATGGCCTGGCGCCCGGCCAGCAGGTCGACCGCGGCCACGTCGCCATCGCGTGCCCAGGCCTCCAGGAAGTCGTTCGCCACGATGTGGCGGTCCATGAGCAGGCCCTGGAAGCGGTCCTGGCTGGAGAGGCGCGCGAGCGTATCGACCCAGTCGAAGGCCAGGTGGCGCTCGCTGCCGCCCTCGCCCACGGCGGCCACGTTCAACGGCAGCCCGCCCGCAGGCCAGATCTGGCCGTAGTAGGCATAGCGGCGCTCCAGGCCCGCGAGCTGCAGGAAGGCGTCGACGTCCTCCGGGCGCACGACGCGGATGGGCGCACCCCAGATGCCATCGACGCCGGCACGGGTGGCATGGCGTACCAGCGAAGCCAGCGCCGTCGACGCATCGTCGGCCGCGGCCGCGTCGCCCAGCGCCTCGGCGCAGAGCAGGCGGGCATGCTGCAGCGCCAGGCTCACCGGCACGGTGCGCACGGCGGAGGCCAGCAGGTCGCCATGCTCGCGGCAGGCGGCGGCGTCGACCGCGTCGCCGGCGTAGTCCACCTTCGAGAGCGCGGTATAGGCGTCGTTGGCGTCGCTGTAGGACGTGGTCTCGAAAAAGCCGCGCCAGGCGCCGGCGGCGTCGAAGGAGGCGCGGGCCTGGGGGGCGATCAGCGCCACGGCGACCGACGCGGCAAGGAGCAGGGTCTTCATGGGCTCTTTTCCTCCAGGACATCGCGCAGCAGCGACTTCAGTCGCGTTTCGCGCTCGCTGCGCCCGATCGAGGCGGGCCGCGCATAGCTCAGGCGCGTGCCCAGCGCGTCGCGCGTGGCGCGCAGGGCCTGGATGTGGGCGCCGGCATCGGCCGGATCCAGCTCGCGGCGGCCGGCCTCGTACTCGTGGCGCATGCGTGCCAGCGAGCCGTCGATCTCGAGCGTGCGCTCGAAGCGGAACGCCTTCGAGCTGTGCGACATGCGCTCGGCGGCGAAATGGGGGCTCCAGTCGTCGGGCACCGTCACTTCGGTGACGTGCACGTAGCGCCCCAGATACGGAACGCGCAGGGGGCCGGGATGGTCGACCGCCGAGGGCAGCGCGGTCGGCTCGTCGAGCGCTTCGGCATGCAGGTCGATGCGGCCGTCGCCGCCGGCCTTCTCGAAGGCGCGCGGCAGGCGGTAGGCCTCGACCACCTTGAACGTGCCCTCCTCGCGCCCGTCGATGCGTTCGGGCAGCCGCACGCTGGCGACCTCGCCGTAGCGCTTGCGGTAGTAGCTCTCGTAACGCCGCGCCAGGTCCTCGGGCCGTTCGCTGCCGATGTCGCGGCGCGCGCGGTCGGCCGCCCAGCCGCGGTAGAGCGTGGTGATCTCGAGGTCCGCGCCGACGCCGTCGGCATGCGCGCGGATGCGTTCGAGCACCTCGACGCCGGTCGTGGCCGCGGGCGGGGCAGGAATCGCGGCAAGCGCGCGCGTTCCGGGCTCGAGCACGAGCGCATGGCCCAGGTCGGAAAGATCGAGCGAGGCCGGATCGCCGCCCTGCTGCGAGATGGTCGGGTCCACCCAGACATCGCGCCCGTCCACGCGCGCGCGGACGATGACATGGTCGAAGACGTCGCCTGCCGGCACGTAGGACGCGATGCGGGCCCCGTCCTCCACGGACACCAGCGCGGGAGCGGCGGCGACGCCGAGGCGGTCGAGCAGCGTCACCAGCAGGTAGGCCTTGTCCTTGCAGTCGCCGAAGCGGCGCGTCCAGGTCTCGGCGGGGGCATGCGGGCGGTGGGTGTTCTCGCCCATCTCGATGCCGAAGTAGCGTACCTCGTCCTGCACCGCACGCAGTGCGGCGCGGAGCTTCGCGGAAGCGTCCGGCAGCCGTCGCCACTGGGCCAGCCGCGCTTCCAGGTCCGCCGGCAGTTCGCCCGTCACGCGCGGATACATCGGCAGTGCCCAGGCCGCCACGTCGGCCCAGGCCTGGCGGCGCCCGACGTGCACCGCCTGTCGCGGCGTGTAGCCGCGCGGATAATCGCCATGGTCGACCGTGGCCGGCAGGCGCATGGCGGCGAACTCGACCTCCACGCCTGCCGGCGTCACGCGCACCTCCGGACGGGGCGCGCCCAGCCAGGGCCGCAGTTCCAGCGCGGTGCCCGCGTCGTAGAGCACGCGGGTGCGGGTTTCGAGCGTCGGGCTGCCGAAGCCGCCGCGCATCCACGTGGTGCGCTGGCCGGCCAGCATCGGGTTGGCGCCGCGGATCGAATACGAGATGCGCACGACGTCGCCCACCCGCACGTCGTCGATCAGCAGCAGCGCGGTGACGGCGCCATCGGCGAGGTCCTGGTCGAAGCCCTGTTCCCGGCGGGCCAGCGAGACCCGCGCCGGGTCGAGGCGGCTGCTCCAGCGGCCATCGCGGCGGACTTCGACGTGGTGCAGCGTCAGGGCCTGCGAATCGGGCAGGAAACCGATCTCGAAGCGCCCGGCTTCGCCCAGCAGCGACGCCGCGCGCGGCTCGAAGACGTAGTCGACGAACTCGTGCTCGGCCCCGCCACGGCGGTCGACCTGGTAGTCGTAGAGCCAGAAACGCCAGCGCGGGTCACTTGCGCCCGGCGGCTGCGCCGGCCACGTGGCCTCGATGCTTTCGAGCTTCGCGAACGCGGGCACCGGGCCCGTCTCGAAGCGGTAGTCCCCGCGAGTGAACTCTTCGGCGCGCAGCTGCGCGCATGCCGCCAGCGCTACCAGCGCCAGCCATCCCGCCCCGAACATGGATTCCCCCTCCGGCACGGCGCCGGAAGGGGGTTATCCACAACGCGGACCGGATCAGCCCCGCGCGCGCAAGGCCGCCACCGCCGGCAGCTCCTTGCCCTCGAGGAACTCGAGGAACGCGCCGCCGCCGGTGGAGATGTAGCCGACGCGGTCTGCGATGCCGTACTTGTCGACCGCCGCCAGCGTGTCGCCGCCGCCCGCGATGGAGAACGCCTGGCTCGCGGCGATCGCCTGCGCCAGCGCCTCGGTGCCCTTGCCGAAGGCATCGAACTCGAACACGCCGACCGGGCCGTTCCACACCACGGTGCCGGCGCTGCCGACCAGGCCCGCGTACTGCGCGGCCGTGCGCGGGCCGATGTCGAGGATCATGTCGTCCTCGCCCACCGCGTCCACGGGCTTCACCGTGGCCGGCGCGTCGGCCCTGAACTCCGGCGCCACCACCACGTCCACCGGCAGCGGGATCTCCGCGCCGCGTGCGCGGGCCTGTTCGATGATCTGCCTGGCGGTATCGACCAGGTCATGCTCGACCAGCGACTTGCCGACGCCATGGCCCATCGCCGCGATGAAGGTATTGGCGATGCCGCCGCCGACGATCAGCTGGTCCACGCGCGTGACGAGGTTGCCCAGCAGCTCGAGCTTCGTGCTCACCTTGCTGCCGGCGACGATCGCCAGCAGCGGGCGCTTGGGATGCTCCAGCGCCTTGGCCAGCGCGTCGAGCTCGGCCATCAGCAGCGGGCCGCCGCAGGCGACCTTCGCATGGCGGATGACGCCGTGCGTGGACGCCTGCGCACGGTGCGCGGTGCCGAAGGCATCCATGACGAAGACGTCGCAAAGGTCGGCATAGGCACGGGCCAGCGCCTCGTCGTCCTTGCCCTCGCCCACGTTCATGCGGCAGTTCTCGAGCATCACGATCTGGCCGGGCCGCACGTCGATGCCGCCGACCCAGTCGCGCACCAGCGGCACGTCCGTGCCCAGCAGTTCCGCGAGGCGCCGCGCCACCGGCGCCAGTGAATCGTCCTCGCTGAACACGCCTTCCTTCGGTCGCCCCAGGTGCGACATCACCATCACCGCCGCACCCTTCTCCAGCGCCATGCGCAGCGTGGGCAGCGCGGCCTGGATGCGCTGCTCGGAGGTGATGCGCCCATCCTTGATGGGCACGTTGAGATCCTCGCGGATCAGCACGCGCTTGCCGGCGAGGTCGAGGTCGGACATGCGGAGGATGGACATGGAATCTCCTTGGATGCGGGAACGAAAAAGCCCCGCACGCGCGGGGCTTTTCGACGGTGCGATGTATTACTTCGACGCGACCACGCGCGCCATCTCCAGGCACTTGTTGGAGTAGCCCCACTCGTTGTCGTACCAGGCCACCAGCTTCACGAAGGTCGGGTCGAGCGCGATGCCCGCCTCGGCGTCGAAGATCGAGGTACGCGGATCGGTGCGGAAGTCCGTGGCCACGACCTTGTCCTCGGTGTAGCCCAGCACGCCCTTGAGCGCACCTTCGGACTGCGCGCGCATCTCCGCGCAGATCTCGTCGTACGTGGCCGGCCTTTCCAGCTCGACGGTCAGGTCGACCACCGACACGTCGGAAGTCGGCACGCGGAAGGCCATGCCGGTGAGCTTCTTGTTGAGCTCGGGAATGACCACGCCCACGGCCTTCGCCGCACCGGTGCTCGACGGGATGATGTTCTCGAGGATGCCGCGGCCGCCGCGCCAGTCCTTGTTGCTCGGCCCGTCCACCGTCTTCTGCGTGGCGGTCGCCGCGTGCACCGTGGTCATGAGGCCACGCTTGATGCCCCACTTGTCGTTCAGCACCTTGGCCACGGGCGCCAGGCAGTTGGTGGTGCACGAAGCGTTGGAGATGATGCCTTCGCCGGCGTACTTCTGGTGGTTGACGCCGAACACGAACATCGGCGTGTCGTCCTTCGACGGCGCCGACATGATCACCTTCCTCGCACCCGCGTCGATGTGCTTCTGCGCGGTTTCCTTGGTCAGGAACAGGCCGGTCGATTCGATGACGACGTCGGCATCCACCTCGTCCCACCTGAGGTTGGCCGGGTCGCGCTCCTGGGTGAGGCGGATGCGCTGGCCGTTGACGAGGAGTGCGCCATCCTCGATCGCCACGTCCCCGTCGAAGCGCCCGTGCACCGAGTCGTAGCGGAGCATGTAGGCCAGGTACTCCGGTTCGAGCAGATCGTTGATGGCCACGATCCGGATGTCGTCGCCGAAGTTCTGCACGGCCGAGCGAAGCACGTTGCGGCCGATGCGGCCGAAGCCGTTGATGCCTACCTTGATCGTCATGTGGGAGCTCCTGCGAGGGTGTCCGGCGCACCGGAAAGTGGCGCGCATTCTAGCAGCGCCGTCATGCCACGGCCCGAAGCGGCCGGATTTGACCCGGATCAAACGCGCGTTTGGACGGCGACGCGAGACTGTCGCCACTCCAACCAAGGGATCGTTCCCATGAAGCTGCAACTCGGT
Organism: Lysobacter sp. N42; assembly: GCF_004344885.1. Classification (NCBI taxonomy): domain Bacteria; kingdom Pseudomonadati; phylum Pseudomonadota; class Gammaproteobacteria; order Lysobacterales; family Lysobacteraceae; genus Lysobacter; species Lysobacter sp. N42. Next base: position 65,950 of record NZ_SKFB01000010.1, on the reverse strand, counting down.
CGTTCCGTCCTGGCCCTCGCCCTCGCTGCCGCCTCGCTGCCCGCGCTCGCGCAGTCCCGGGGCGACTACACGCTGGGCATCGGCGCGCACCAGGTGAACCCGAAGTCCGGCAACGGCGCGCTGGCCGGCGGCAGCCTGCCCCTCGACATCGGCTCCAGCGTCCGCCCGACCTTCACGGGCGAGTACTTCATCGCCGACAACCTCGGCATCGAGCTGCTCGCCGCGCTTCCCTTCCACCACGACATCGACGTCGAGGGCGTGGGCAAGGTCGGCAGCACCAAGCACCTGCCGCCGACGGTTTCGCTGCAGTACCACTTCAACGCGGGCGGCAAGGTGTCGCCGCTGCTGGGCGTGGGCCTGAACTACACGACGTTCTTCAAGGAGCGCACCACCGGCGCGCTGGCCGGCACCAGCCTGGAACTCGACGATTCCTGGGGCGCGGCCGTGCATGCCGGCGTGGACTTCAAGCTCGGCGAGCGCGGCGCCATCCGCGTGGATGCGCGCTGGATGGACATCGACACCGACGTGAGCGTCAACGGCACGATGCTCGGCACCGCCGAGATCGACCCGCTGGCCTACGGCGTGGCCTACGTCCGCGCCTTCTGACACGGGGCGGCCGGGCGTACGCTGGCGTACGATTGCGGCCATGACACGCCGCCTGCTCGCCGCCAGCCTCCTGATCTGCCTGGCGTCCCCGGCCTTCGCCTGGGGACGCCTCGGCCATCGCCTCGTCGCCGACCTCGCCTCCGACGCGCTCGGCCCGGCTGCACGGCAGGAGGTGGACCGCCTGCTCGCAGGCGAGAAGGAGCCCACGCTGGCGGGTATCGCCTCCTGGGCCGACGAGCTGCGCGGCAGCGACCCGGTGCTCGGCAGGCGCAGCGCGCCCTGGCACTACGTCGGCATCCATTCGGAGGATTGCGAGTACGACGCGGCGACCGACTGCGCCGGCGGCGACTGCGTGGTGGGCGCGATCGAGGCGCAGACGGCGATCCTCGCCGACCGCTCGCAGCCCGTGGAAGCGCGCCGCGACGCGCTGAAGTTCGTCGTGCATTTCATCGGCGACATCCACCAGCCCCTGCATGCCAACAACCGCGACGACAAGGGCGGCAACGTGGTGCAGGTGCGCCTGCCGACGAAGTCCGGCGGCGACCGGGGCACGAACCTGCACAGCGCCTGGGACAGCGGGATCATCGAACTGCGCGACCTGGACGAGGCGGGCTATCTGGCGCACCTGCGCGCCCTTCCGCTCGCCCTGCCCGCGCAGGGCCCGGCGCTGCCGCCGGCTGCGGCGGAATGGGCGGGGCAGTCGTGCCGGATCACGCAGCGTCCGGGGCTTTACCCGCCGGGTACCCGGCTGGACGCGGCGTACGTATCGGCCTGGACGCCACTGATCGATGAACAGCTGCGCCGCGCGGGCGCGCATCTGGGACGCGTGCTCGACGCGGCGCTGACGCGCTGAGCGCCACGGGCAAGGTAGGCTTAGGCTAGGCGGGCGCTGCGCGGCGGCGTCGCGCGCGAGGGACTGATGGCGATCGAAGAACGCGAAATCGGGGCCGACCAGGTGGCGATCGGCATGTTCGTGTGCCGGCTCGACCGCCCGTGGACCGATACGCCGTTCCCCCTGCAGGGGTTTCTCGTCACCGACGTCGAGCAGCTGCGGACACTGCGGGAGTACTGCAGCCGCGTGTGGATCGACGTGGAGCTCACGCGCACCGATGCACGGCTCACGCTGGCGCGGCTCGAGCGCCTGGCACCGCGCCCTGCCGCCCCGGCCCGGCCGCACCTGCAGGTTCCCGGCGCGGGCCAGGTTCGCTACACCGACACCGCCACCACCGAGGAGGAGCGCCCGGCGGCGGCAGCGGCGATCGACGAAGCCCGGCGCATCGGCGCGCGCATCCTCGACGACGTGCGCGCCGGGCGCGGCCTGGTCCCCGAGGACGCGCGGCTGGCCGCCGAGCCGATCGTCGCCAGCGTGCTGCGAAACGCCGACGCGCTGTTCTGGGTGAATGCCCTGCGCGCGCACGATGCCTATTCCTACAGCCACGCGATCAACTGCAGCGCGCTGGCCGCCGCCTTCGGCCGCCACCTCGGCCTGCCGCGCGAGATGCTGGTGCGCCTGGCCTGCGGCGCGCTGCTGTTCGACATCGGCAAGACCCGCGTCCCGGTGGACATCCTCGACAAGCCCGGCCCGCTCAACCCGCTGGAGATGGCGCGTGCGCGCCGCCACGTCGAGCTGGGCCTGCAGATCCTGGACGAGGGCGGCGAACGCGATCCGATCGTGCGGGAGATGATGGCCGGCCACCACGAGCGCTTCGATGGAAGCGGCTATCCGCAACGGCTGCGCGACCCGGCCATCCCCGTGTATGCGCGGATCGCCGGCATCGTCGACAGTTTCGACGCCATGACCAGCGACCGCCCGCACGCGCGCGCGATGCAGCGCTACGACGCACTGCAGGAGCTTTACCGCGGCCGCGACACGCTCTACCACGGCGAGCTGGTCGAGCAGTTCATCAGCTGCCTGGGCGTTTACCCGACCGGCTCGCTGGTGGAGCTCAACACGGGCGAGGTGGCCGTGGTGCTGGCACAGAACCCCAGCCGCCGCCTGCGCCCGCGCATCATGCTGCTGACCGATGCGGACAAGCGCCTGCGCGAGGGCTTCTCCAGCGTGGACCTGATGGACCAGCCGCTGGATACGCCTGCGCTGGAGATCCGCCGCCCGGTGGCGCCCGACGAATACGGCATCGACCTGACCGAGCTCTACCTGTGAACCGCACCGAGATCACCACCCGCCTCGCCGCGCGCCTCGACGCCGGCGACGACGGCGTTCTCGCGGTGATGCTGGTGCGCCTGCAGCGCCTGCAGGAATTCCGCCTCGTGCACGGTTACGAGGCCAGCGACGCCATCGGCGCGGCGGCCGGCGCCCGCCTGCGCACCGTGCTGCGTCCGGTGGACGAGCTCGTGCAGGTGGCCGAGAACGAGTTCGTGGCGCTGCTGCCGCGGCTGCGCGACGGCGAGCACGCCATGCTGGCCGCCGCACGCGTGGCGCGCGCCTTCGAGGACACGCTGTCGGTGGGTGCGCACTCGGTCATGGCGCCGGTGGCGGTGGGCGTGAGCCTGTACCCGGCGCATGGCCTCGAGCCCGACACGCTGCTGCGGCGGGCCGAACTCGCGCTGCGCGACGCCAAACGCACCACCGACCGCTGCGCGCTGTTCGTGCCGGGCACCGAGCGCGTGGCCGTCCCGTACGAGCGCCTGCACGAGGCGCTGCGCAACAACGAGCTCGAAGCGCACTTCGAGCCCATCCTCGACCTGCAGCGCAACGCGATCGCGGGCTACGAATCGCTGGCGCGGTGGACGGCCCCGGGCCTGGGCCCGGTGCGCCCCGACGTGTTCATCCGGCTGGCCGAGGATACCGGCCTGATCGCCGAACTCACGCGCTGGAGCCTCAATGCCTCGCTGCGGCACGTGGCGCATGCGCGGGCCGCGGGCACGCCGCTTCGCATCTCCATCAACATCTCGCCGCGCGTGTTCGGCCAGCGCGACATCGTGGCGCAGGTGACCAGCGCCCTCGGCGTCTGGGAAGTGCCGGCGCAGGACGTCACGCTGGAAGTGACCGAGAGCGCGCTGATGGAGGACCCGGTCGCCAGCCTGAAGCTGCTGCACCGGCTGCGCGAGGCGGGCCTCGGGATCGCCATCGACGACTTCGGCGCGGGCTACTCGTCGCTGGCCTACCTGAAGCAGTTCCCGGCCACCGAGTTCAAGATCGACCGCGGCTTCGTCACCGACATGCGCAGCGATGCGCGCTCGGGGCGCGTGGTGCGTTCGATCATCGACCTGGGCCACCACCTGGAGCTGGGCGTGGTGGCCGAAGGCGTGGAGGACGGCGAGACGCTCGACCTGCTGCGCGCGCTGGGCTGCGACCGCGCACAGGGCTACTTCATCGGGCATGCGCAGCCGGCCGCCGCGGTGGTCGGCCGGCTGCGCACGGGTGCCTGATCAGCGCAGCGAACGCGCCGCCTCGACCACGCGCTCGACGGTGAAGCCGAAGTACGGGAACAGCTTCGCGGCCGGCGCGCTGGCGCCGAAGCCGTCCATGCCGATGATCGCCCCGTCCAGGCCCACGTACTTGTACCAGTAGTCGCGCGTGGCGGCCTCGATGGCCACGCGGCGGCGCACGCCCGAGGGCAGCACCGACTCGCGGTAGGCCGCGTCCTGGCGGTCGAAGACGTCGGTGGAGGGCATCGACACCACGCGCACGTTGCAGCCGTCCGCGGCCAGCACGTCGGCGGCCTGCATCGCCAGGCCGACTTCCGAACCGGTGGCGATGAGGATCAGCTCGGGCATGCCCTCGCTGTCGCGCAGGACGTAGCCGCCACGCGCGATGTCGGCCAGCTGCTGCTCGCTGCGCCGCTGGTGCGGCAGGTTCTGGCGCGAGAACACCAGGCAGGCCGGGCCGTCGTTGCGCGTGATCGCCGCCTTCCAGGCCACGGCCGACTCCACCGCGTCGCAGGGACGCCAAACGTCGTTGTCGGGGATGTACCGCAGGCTGGCGAGGTGCTCGACCGGCTGGTGCGTCGGGCCGTCCTCGCCCAGGCCGATGGAGTCGTGGGTATAGACGTGGATGACGTGCGCGCCCATCAGTGCCGACATGCGCACGGCATTGCGCGCGTAGTCGGAGAACACCAGGAACGTGGCGTCGTACGGAATGAAGCCGCCGTGCAGCTCCAGGCCGTTGCAGATCGCGCTCATCGCGAACTCGCGCACGCCGAAGTAGATGTAGTTGGCGTTCGGATCATCCGAGGCCACCGACTTCGAACCCTTCCACAGCGTGAGGTTGGAATGCGCGAGATCGGCCGAGCCGCCGATCAGCTCCGGCAGCAGCGGCGCGAAGGCCTCGATGGCCATCTGCGAGGCCTTGCGCGAGGCCACCACCGGGCCCTCGGCCTGCAGCTTGGCGATGTAGGCATCGGCCTGCTCGACGAAGTCCGCCGGCAGCTCGCCGCGCATGCGGCGCGAGAACTCGGCGGCCTCGGCCGGGAAGCGCGCGGCATAGGCCTGGAACAGGCGCTCCCATTCGGACTCGCGCAGTGCGCCAGCGTCGTTGGCGCGCCAGGCGTGCGCGATGGCCGCGGGGATCTCGAAGTCGCCGCCGGTCCAGCCCAGCTGCGCGCGGGTCGCCGCGATCTCGTCCTTGCCCAGCGGCGCGCCGTGGCTGGACTCCTTGCCGGCCTTGGCGGGCGAACCATAGCCGATGGTCGTGCGGCAGCAGATCAGCGTCGGGCGGTCGCTGCTGCGCAGCGCCTGCTCGATCGCACGTCGGATCGACTCCGCATCGTGCCCGTCGACCGCGCGGATCACGTTCCAGCCGTAGGCCTCGAAGCGCGCGGGCGTGTCGTCGGTGAACCAGCCATCGGTATTGCCGTCGATCGAGATCTTGTTGTCGTCCCAGAACGCGACCAGCTTGCCCAGGCCCCAGGTGCCCGCGAGCGAGGCGGCCTCGTGCGAGATGCCTTCCATCAGGCAGCCGTCGCCCAGGAACACCCAGGTGCGGTGGTCGACGATGTCGAAGCCGTCGCGGTTGAAGCGCTGCGCCAGCAGCTTCTCGGCGAGCGCGAGGCCCACGGCGTTGGCGAAGCCCTGCCCGAGCGGGCCGGTGGTGGTCTCCACGCCCGGGGTCATGAAGTTCTCGGGATGGCCCGGGGTCTTGCTCTCGAGCTGGCGGAAGGCCTTGAGGTCGTCCAGCGAGAGGTCGTAACCGGACAGGTGCAGCAGCGCGTACTGCAGCATCGACCCGTGGCCGTTGGAGAGGATGAAGCGGTCGCGGTCGAGCCAGCCGGGGTTGTTCGGGTTGTGCTTGAGGAAGTCGTTCCACAGCACTTCGGCGATGTCGGCCATGCCCATCGGCATGCCCGGATGACCGGAATTGGCCGCCTGGACGGCGTCCATGGCGAGGATGCGGATGGCGTTGGCGAGGTCGCGACGGGTCGGCGTGGTCATCGGGCGTGGGGATCCGGGGTCACCGGAGCGGGCGGCGGGAGCCCGCTATTGTCCCATCCCTCGCAGGCCAGCGTCGCCCCGCCCCGGTCGCCGCCTCAGGCCGACGCGGGCAGCGGCGCGGGCTCGGGCGCCTCGCCGCGCGAGACGACCGTTGCCGCAACGAGGTCGCCGGTGACGTTCAGGGTGGTTCGGCACATGTCGAGGAAGCGGTCGACGCCCAGGATCAGGCCGATGCCCATGGGGTCGATGCCGACCATCGCGCAGATCAGCGCCACCACCGGCAGGCTGCCGGCCGGCACGCCGGCGGTGCCGATGCCGCCGAGGATGCAGACGAACATCACGGTGGCCTGCTGGGCCAGGCTCAGCTCGACGCCGAAGAACTGCGCGAGGAACAGCACGGTCACGCCCTCGAACAGCGCCGTGCCGTTCTGGTTGGCCGTGGCGCCGACGGTGAGCACGAAGCGCGAGATGCGCGGCGGCAGCTGCAGCTTGTCCTCGGCCACGCGCAGCGCGGTGGGCAGCGTGGCGTTGGACGAGGCCGTCGAGAAGGCCATCAGCATGGCCTCCTGCGAATTGCGGAAGAAGCGCAGCGGCGAATAGCCGCCGAGCAGCTTCAGCGCCAGCGGATACGTCACGAACATGTGCAGCGAAAGCGCCAGCACCACGACGCCGACGAAGGCGCCCAGCCGCGCCAGCAGGTCCCAGCCGAACAGCGCGGCCAGGTTGAACATGAAGCAGAACACGGCGTAGGGCGCCAGGCGGATCACCAGCCCGATCAGCCGCATGGATACGTCGAACAGGCCCTCGATGCCGCGCTTGAGCGACTCGGCCGCCGGCGTGCGCGTCAGCACCAGGCCGATGCCGAGGAACAGCGCGAAGAACATCACCGCGAGGATGGTGTTGTCGGCCGCGGCGCGGATCACGTTGTCGGGGATGATCCCCAGCAGCATGTCGATGCCGGTGGGCGAGCTGGTGCTGGTGCCGACGATGGCGCTCGCGCGCTCGCTGCCTTCGGCGAGCATGCGCGCGGCCACGTCGCGGTCCATGCCGGCGCCGGGCTTGAGCCAGTTCACCAGCACCAGGCCGATCAGCACGGCGATGCCCGAAACGATCACGGTGTAGGCGAGCGTCTTCCAGCCCACGCGGCCGAGCGCGCGCACGTCGCCCATTTCCGCCACGCCCACCACCAGCGCCGAGAACAGCAGCGGCAGCACGAGCATGAAGATGAGCTTGAGGAAGAGCGTGCCCGCGGGCTGGGTGACGTACCGGGTGAGCGTCTGCACCCAGGCGGCGTCGGGGCCGGAGACGTAGTGGGCGACGAGCCCGAGCAGCAGGCCGGCAACGAAGCCGATCAGCATCTTCCAGTGCAGGGGCAGGCCGGCGCGCGGCGTACGGGTGGCGGGAGCGGTGCGCGCGGCGTCCGACATGAGGCGTTGTCCCCGAAAACGAGCGCAGAGGGTAGCAAACGCCCGCCGGCCGGCCTCAGCCGCGCGGATACAGCGGAGGCAACGGTTCGGGCGGCGGCGCTGCGGGCGCCCGCCAGCGCGGCCCGCGCGCGAAGGCATCGCGCAGGAGCACCCGGGCGCGCTGTGCATCGCCACCGCCCCAGCGTGCGGCCCGCAGTGCGAGCACGGCCTGGCGCTGCGCGGTGTCGTCGAGCAGGGCGGCGATGGCCTCCAGTTCCCCGCCGGCAGGTACGAGCGCGCGCAGGGCGGCCTCGATGTCGCCCAGGTCGCCGAGGGCGAGCGCGCGCGACAAGGGCAACGCATCGGCCGCGGGGGACGGGGACGCATCCGCTGCCGCGGCCGCCGGCGCAGGCCGGCGACGCACGAGCCCCCAGCCCAGCAGCACGAGCGCGAGCGCCCCCAGGGCGGCGAGCAGCCACTGCGCACCCGACGCATTCGATGGCGGCGCCAGGCCCCCGGCCGCAGGCGCACCGCGGGCGGCCTCGGGCGCGGCGATGCCCGGTGCCACGTCCAGTTCGACCGGCGCCAGCCGCGTCACGCGCGCCCGGCCGGCGCGCACGTCCCACCACCCCAGTTGCGGGCCCTCCACGCGCAGCCGGCCCTCGCGCGCCGGCACGATCGAGAACCGCCGCGTCACCCGCACGCGCGGCCGTCCCGCCACCACGACCTCGTCCACCTGGGGCGCCTCGGCGAACACTTCGGCGCCCGCCGGCGCGGGCATCTCGAGTTCGGGCACCTGCGCCCGGCTGGCCCCGTCGGCCAGCAGCCGCACCACGAACGTGGCCGCCTCCCCCGCGCGCGCGGCCTGCGGGCGCTCGACGTATTCGAGCGTGGCGGCGTGCAGTGGCAGCCACGGCGCCGGCGCCCCGGCCGGGATGGAGCGCACCTGGAGCACCCGCGGGGCGGCGCGGGCGCGCAGCTCGACCTGGCCATCGCCGAACAGGCGCTCGAAGACGCCGCCGATGGCCCGCCCTTCGAAGCGCGCGGGCGGGATGGCGAGCTCGCCGCTGCGCTCCGGGATCAGCAGGTAGCGCCGCTCGATCACCTGGTAGCTGCGCCCGCCGATGTCGCGGCGGTACTGCACGTCGTCGCCGATGCGCTGCAGGCTCGCGCCGGGCGGCGCGTCCTGGTCCAGCCGTCCGGACACGAGTGCCGGCAGGGCGTAGAGGCGGACCGTCCAGCCCACCGACTGCTGGACGTAGGGATCCTGGTCGTCGGCCTCGCTCTCGATGAAGACATCACGCCCCCGCGACAGCGGCGCACGCGAGGCCACGGGCGCGGTGACCAGCAGCGACAGCGCCGCGGTGCGCCGGCTGCCGACGCGCAGCGGGGGAATGCGCAGCTGGCCGGTGGCGCGCGGGCGCAGGGCCACGGCGTACAGGCTGCGTGCCTGCATGCGGCCCTGCACCCAGTCGAACTGCTGGCGGCTGGCATGGCCACTGAGGTCGAAGTCCGCCAGCAGCGGCGCGTAATCGGGCGCCGCGTTGCCATCGGCTTCGATGTTGAGCGTGGCGGTCTCGCCCAGCTCGATGCGGTCGCGGTCCAGCCAGGCGCGCACCTGCGCATGGGCCGGTGCCGCCAGCAGGAGGCAGGCGAGCAGGACCACGCGCGCCAGGCGGTCGACGACGCTCACCCGGGGCCTCCCTCGCGGCGGCGCCGTTCGTACTCGAGGCGGAATTTCTCGCGCAGCAGGCTGCCGGGCTCGTCGGGAATCCGGCGCAGCGCGGCGTCGTTCGAGAGCTTGCGCTCGCGCTGGCGCGCGCTCTGCGGATCGCGCGCGGGCTGCCCCGCGCCCGCGGCCTGCTGCGAGCGCGAGCGTTGCAGGGCGTCCTGCATGCGCTGGCGCTGGGCGGCGTCCGCGCGGGCCTGCGCCCCGGGATCGGGCGCGGGCTTCGCGGGCCGGCCCTGCCCGCCCCGCGCGGCGCCCTCGCCTTCGTTGCGCGCGTTCCTCGAGGAGCGCTGGTCGCCGCGGTCGGATGCCCCGCCACGCCGCTGGCTGGACGGCTCGCCCTTGCCCACGCCCTGGCGCTGCATCGCCGCCATCACCGCCGCGCGGTTGGCGCGCGCGTCGGCCATGCGCGGATCCCGGCGCAGCGCCTCGTCGTAGGCGGCCACGGCGTCCTGCAGCCGGCCCGCGCGGGCGAGCGCGTTGCCGCGGTTGTAGTGCGAGGTCGCGTCGGTCCCGCGTGCGAACAGCTCCGCTGCCCGCGCGTAGTCGCTACGCCGGTAGGCCTCCACGCCACGCAGGAGATCGGCATGCGCCTGCTGGTCCGCGCGTCGCCAGATCTCCGCTGCGCGGCCCGGCAGCGGAGAGCCGAGCAGGACGACGACCAACACGGAGGCCATGGCGCGTGGCGCGCGCAGCCAGGCGAGCAGCACCAGCAGCATCAACGGCGGCAGCAGCCAGTAGCCCTGGTCCTGCGGCATCCGCGCGCCCTCGCCGTCGCCGTCGCCGCGCGCCGCGGACGCGCCGGGCGGGCGGAAGGCGGCGGCCTCGTCTTCTCCGAGACGGGCGTACCGGCCGCCGCCGGCGCGCGCGAGTGCGCGCAGCGACGGCTCGTCCAGCGCCACGCGGACCCGGGCACCGGTCAGCGTTCGCACCGCGGCGCCGCCGCTGGAGCCGATCCCCACCGCCGACACCGAGTACCCGGCCGCGCGCGCGGCCTCGGCGGCGCGCTGGGCGGCCGCGTCGGCATGGTCGGTGAGCAGCACGATGTGGCCGCGCGCATGGCCACCGCGGCGCATCAGCTCGCGCGACCACGCGATCGCGCGGTCGGCGGCCTGGCCGTCGACGGGCATGACGTCGGGCTGCAGGGCGTCGAGGTAGAGCCCGATGTTCGCCACGTCCTCGGTGAGCGGGGCCACGGTGAAGGCGTCGCCCGCGAAGACCACCAGCGCGAGCGGGCCGCCCGGATGCTGCTCGAGGCGACGCGCGAGGGCGGCGCGCATCCGCGCCAGGCGCGAGGGCGGCAGGTCCGCCGCCAGCGACGCACTGGAAAGATCGGCGGCGATCACCGTCGGCAGCCGCGACTGCCACAAGGGCTGCGTGGCCTCGCGCCAGCTCGGGCCCGCCAGTGCCAGCACCGCCAGCACCCAGGCCGCGCCCGCGGCGAGCCAGGGCCACGTGCGACCGGCACGGGGGCCGCCTGCCTGCTCCAGCAGGTGGGGCAGGAGGTGAGGATCGACCGCATCGCGCCACGCCCCGGCCGCATGCCCGGCGCGGCGTGCGAGCAGCACCAGCAGGGGCAACGCCAGCAGCAGCCACAGCCAGCCGGGGCGCAGGAACTCGGGCATCGCAAGGCTCATCGGCGCCACCCCGCCGCCAGCGCGCCCAGCAGCATGAGCGCCATGGCACCCGCCAGTGGCAGCCAGTAGCGCTCGATGCGCGGCCGCACCACGCGGCCTTCGCGGGCAACCGGCTCCAAGCGGTCGATCTCGGCATAGATGCCCGCGAGCTGCGCGGTGTCCTGCGCGCGGAAGAAGCGCCCGCCGGTGAGCGCGGCCACGTCGCGCAGCACCTTGGGGTCGGCCTGTTCGCCGGCCGGCATCGGCAGGCGCAGACCGAACAGCGAGATCGTGCCGTCGCCGCCGAAGGCGATGGTGTGGATGCGCACGCCCTCGTCGGCGGCGATGCGCGCGGCGCGCAGCGGGTCGAGCACCCCCGCGGTGTTGACGCCATCGGTCAGCAGCACGAGCACGCGCTCGCCGCCCTGCTGCGCGCGCAGGCGACGGGTCGCCAGGCCGATCGCATCGCCGATCGCCGTTTCCTGCCCCGCCAGCCCGACCACCGCGTCGGCAAGCTGCTCGCGCACGGTCTGCCGGTCGGCCGTGGGCGGCGTGAGCACGTGGGCCTGACGCCCGAACACGACCAAGCTCAGGCGGTCGCCGGCGCGACGGTCGATGAAGTCCGACAGCACCGCCTTGGCCGCGGTGAGGCGATCGACGACATCGCCGCCGAGTTCCATGTCCGGCTCGCTCATGCTCCCGGAAAGATCGAGCGCCAGCACCAGGTCCCGGCCCTGCGCGGGGGGCTGCACCGGCGGGCCCAGTTGCTGCGGCCTGGCCGCGGCCACGCAGAGCAGCGCCCAGGCCAGGGCCGCCAGCAGGCCCGGACGCCGCCGGCGCGGAGCCTGGTCCAGCCCGCCCGCCAGGCCGGCGATGCGCTCGGCGAAGGGCAGCCGCAGCGCCGCGCCCCCCGCCGGGGCGGGCGCCCGCCAGCGCGCGAGCAGCCACGGCAAGGGCAGCGCGAGCAGCCAGCCGGGCCAGGCGAACATCGCCAGGAAATCGGCGAAGGCCGCGCTCATCGCAGTCCGCCCAGCGAAGCGAAGCGTTCGCGCGCCAGGGCGAGCGCAGCCTCGGCGCGCGAGGGCTCGATGCTGGGGCGGAACGGGCCGTCCAGCAGCAGCCGGCCGTCGCCCCGGAGGAATGCGCCGTCGCCGGTGTCCAGGAAGGCCAGCCAGGCCTCGCCTTCGAGCCGGTCGGCATCGGCGCGCATGCTGCGCGCCGCACGACGCAGGAGTTCGGACGCGAGCGCCAGGCGCTGCGTAGGCTCCCCGATGCCGGCGAGCTGCGCGTCGAACCAGGTCCGGGCACGCGCGCGCCGGCGCGCGCCGCGACGCCCGCGGAGCAGCCACGCGCCCGCAACGAGCACGATGAGCCCGCCGAGCACCCACCAGCCCGGCGCGGGCGGCCACCAGGGCGGGGCCGGCGGAACGTGCACGTCGCGCAACAGGAGGGCCGGCATCAGGCCACCTGGGCGACGGCGCCCCGCAGCGGCGCCAGGCAGCGCTCGGTCGGCTCGTCGGTGGACAGCGCGATGGCACGCACGCCCCGCGTCGGCAGCTCCTGCAGCGCATGCCGCAGCGGGGCCGCGAAGGCCTCGAGCCAGCGCTGCCGAACGGCGGCTGCGTCCAGGGGCAACTCCACGCGCCCGGCCGGCGTCGCGAAGGGCAAGCGCATCCGCGGCGGCTCGAGCTCCAGCGGGTCGCAGGGGAGGATCAGCACGACTTCGTGGTGCCGCGCCAGCCCCACCCAGCGGTGGGCCGGCACCGCATCCAGGCTGGCGGCATCGGCCAGCACCACCAGGCGCGCACCCGGACGCAGCAGGCGCTGCGCATGTTCCAGCGCATCGGCCAGGCCTGCGTCGTCCTCGGGCCTTTGCGCATACCAGCGGCGGAGGGCATCGATGACGCGCAGCGCGCCACGCGGCCCGCCCGCAGGCGCGATCGGCGCCTCCCGCGGGGCACCGCGCAGCGCGGCGACCCGATCGCCGTCCGCCACCGCCGCCCAGGCCACCAGGGCGCCGGCACGCGCGGCCTGCACCGACTTGAAGCGCACCCGCGTGCCGAAATAGAGCGCCGGCGCGGTGTCGGCGACGATCAACGTCAGCCGTTCGCGCTCGGCATGGAAGACCTTGGTGTGCGGCCGGCCGGTGCGCGCGGTGAGGCGCCAGTCGACGTGGCGGGCATCGTCGCCCGCGGTGTATTCGCGCGATTCGGCGTACTCCATGCCACGCCCGCGCAAGGGCGACGGCGCCGTGCCGGCCCATGCCGTACGCACGCGGCCGGCCATGCGCGAACGCCCCGCCAGCGCACGCAGCGCGACGAGCTCCTCCAGCGCGGGCGTCACGCCGTCGCTCATCGACCGGCCCCCGCATCCCGGGAGCCAAGGCGATGCCAACGCACGCCGCGCCATGGCGATGCCGAGACGCACGCACCGGCGCGTCCGGCGCCAAGCCACGGTCGCGGCGCCCGCGTCGGAAGTTCCGGTGCACGACAGGCGAACGTCACGGCAGCGGCACCCGGGCGAGCAGTTCGTCGACCAGCCGCCCGCCGTCCCAGCCTTCCGCCGTCGCCTCGAAGCTGGGCAGCACGCGGTGACGCAGGACGTCCGGCGCGATGCTGCGCACATCGTCGGGCGTCACGTAGTCGCGGCCGGCCAGCCAGGCATGGGCGCGCGCGCAACGCTCCAGCGCGATGGAGCCGCGGGGGCTCGCGCCCCAGGCGATGCGGCGGCCCAGCGCCGGCTCGTAGCGCCGGGCATCGCGTGAGGCCAGAACGAGTTCGACCAGGTAACGCTCCACCGCCGGCGCCATGTGCACGGCCAGCACCGCGCGCCGCGCCGCGAAGACGTCGGCCAGCCGGATGCGTTCGACTTCGGCCGGCGACGAGGCAGACGCCGTGGCATCGAGCATCGAGCGCGCCCGTTCGCGCGCCAGCCGCAGGATCTCGGTTTCGGTCTCCGCCTCCGGGTAGCCGATGCGCACGTGCATGAGGAAGCGGTCCAGCTGCGCTTCCGGCAGCGGGAACGTGCCTTCCTGCTCGATCGGGTTCTGCGTGGCCATCACCAGGAACAGCGGCGGCAGGGCATAGGTCGCGCGCCCCACCGTGACCTGGCGCTCGCCCATGGCCTCCAGCAGCGCCGACTGCACCTTCGCCGGCGCACGGTTGATCTCGTCGGCCAGGAGCAGGTGGTGGAAGATCGGCCCGGGCTGGAATTCGAAGCGCCCGTCCTGCGGCCGCCAGACCTCGGTGCCGGTGAGGTCGGCCGGAAGCAGGTCGGGCGTGAACTGCACGCGCGCGAAGTCGGCCTCCAGCCGCGCGGCCAGGGCGCGGATCGCGCTCGTCTTCGCCAGGCCGGGCGCACCCTCCACGAGCAGGTGGCCGTCCGCCAGCAGCGCGACGAGCAGGCGCTCGACCAGCACCCCCTGCCCCACGATCTCGCCCGCCAGCGCGCCACGCAGCGCGGTGAACAGCCCATGCAGGCGTGTGCTGTCTTCTGCGTCCATCCCGTCCTCGCCTCGTCGATACCGCATTCTGACCCGCGGCGCGCCGGCAGGTTCCTACGATGCCTTCACGGGTCCGCAAAAGCGAAACGGGGCCCGAAGGCCCCGTCGCGTTTCCATCGTCCCGGTGTGCGCTCAGCGCTGCGCGACCTTGAGCACCTTCGGCGTCACGAAGATCAGCAGCTCGGCCTTCTGCTTCGACCGGGCCTTGTTCTTGAACAGGTTGCCGAGGAAGGGGATCTCCGCCAGGAACGGCACCTTGGTCAGGTCCTGGCTGTCGCGGAACTCGTACACGCCGCCGATCACCACCGTCTGGCCGTCATCCACCAGCACCGCGGTATTGACCTCGCGCTTGCTGATCTGCGGCACGTCGCCGATGGAGGTGTCGACGAAGCCCTCGATCTCGTCCTTCTTGACCGCCATGTTGAGGAACACACGACCATCGTTGGTGATGGTCGGCGTGACGCGCATCTGCAGCACGACGTCCTTGAACTGGACGCTGGGCGTGGGCACGCCGCCGGCGGTGGCCGGCTGGATCGTGACGTAGCCGACCTCCTGGCCCTGGGTGATCACGGCCTCGCGCTGGTTGCTGGTCACCACGCGCGGGTTCGAGATCACCTCGCCACGACCTTCCTCCTGCAGCGCCGAGAGCTCCACGTCGAGCAGGTAACCGGCATTGAGGATCGAGAGGGCGAGCGAGCCCGCGGGGTTGGACACGCCCAGGTTGCTCATCAGCCCGCGCGTGATGGTTGCGGCGCTGAGCACCGGCGCCACCGGCGGCGCGCCGGTCGGATTCGCCTGGTAGGCCGCCAGTGCGGCGTTGTAGGCATTGATGGCCTGCTGGTTGGCGCGGTTGGTCGCGACCTGCGAGCCGCGAGTAGCGGTGTTCGCGTCGAGATCGCCGCTGAAGTAGGCGTTGTCCTTGCTGCCACTGACGCCGAACTTGGCCCCCAGCTCGCGCGCGAAGTTCTCGGTCGCGATCACCACGCGCGCCTCGATCACGACCTGGTCCACCGGCCGGTCGATCACGCGGATGAGTTCCTTCATCTGCGCGACCTTCTTGGGGATGTCGCTGATCATCAGCGTATTGGTGCGCTCGTCCGCCACCAGGCGGCCGCGCGGCGACAGGAAGCCGGTGTCGTCGTTGTTGGAACCGCCCGCGCCACCGCCGCCACCGGACGATCCGCCGCCGCCGATGCCCTTGGCCTCGGTCAGCGCCTTGTAGATCTGCACGGCGTTGTGGTAGTTGATCTGCACGTACTCGGTAACCAGGTCCGTGCGGTTGTCGAGCGCGATGCGCGCGTCTTCCTTGTCCTGCTCGTACTTGGCGATCTCGGCCTGCGGCGCGACCCAGACCACGTTGCCGTTGCGACGCTTGTCCAGGCCCTTGGCCTGCAGGACGATGTCCAGCGCCTGGTCCCAGGGCACGTTGATCAGGCGCAGCGTGACGTTGCCCTGCACCGTGTCGGCGGCCACGATGTTCAGGCCCGACTCCTCGGCGATCAGCTGCAGCACCGTGCGCACCGGCACGTCCTGGAAGTTGAACGTCACCGGCTTGCCGGCGTAGCGCGGCACGGCGTTGGCCGCGGCCACCTGGCCGGCCGCCGTCTGCACCGCCGCGGTGGCGCCCATCGCGCGCGTGGAGGACGCGGCCTTGGGCACGATCTCGACGATGTACTCCCGGCCGGTCTGGTAAGCCATCGAGTCGAACGCGCCGGACGTGTCGAGCACCAGCTGCGTACCGCCGCCGGAGGCACGCGGGCTCACCCGCTGCACCGGCGTGGCGAAGTCGGTGACGTCCAGCGTCCGGCCGAGGTTGGCCGGCAGCACGGCGTTGCCGACGTCGACGACCACCGACGACCCCTGCTTGCGCAGGTCGGGCGCGGCGCCTTCGCCGGAGAAGCGCACGATCAGGCGGCCCGAGCCGTCCTGCCCGCGCTTGAAGTCGATCGCGTCCACGGCCACGGTGCCGGGCAGCTGCTTGCCCGGGTCGAGGCTGGGCGACGGCGCAACGGCCGGGGCGGCGGGCGCCGCCTGCGGTGCGGCCTGGACGCTGCTCAGCGCGGCGAGAAGGCCGACGGCCAGGCCCGCCGAGCGGGCTCCCAGCGACGAGGGGCGTGCCGTCCTTCGGGTCTTGGCGTTGAATGCGGTCATGTTGCTCTTCCCCTCAGCTTATTGATCGTCGAGTGCCACGGTCGCGGGGCGTTCCAGCCAGCCCCCCGCCCCGTCGGGCACCAGCTCCACGAGTTCGATGCGGTCTTCGTAGATCGCGGTCACGCGTCCGTCGGACTGCCCCATGTAGACACCGGGGCGGACGCGGTAGGTCACCTTGTCCGGCGCCATCACCAGCGCCACCAGCCCGGCCCCCTTGCCCAGCGTGCCGACCATGTCGAGGCTGTCGAGCGGGAAGGCCTCCAGGGGCTGCTTGCGACGCGCCGCGTCCGGCCGCGGGCCCGACCCACCCTCGTCGGTGAAGGCCCGGCTGAAGGGATCGCGCAGGCCCTGCGCGGCGTACTCGAAGGTCTCGAACTGCTGCATCACCGGCAGCGGCTCCAGCGGTGGCGCGGGTCTGGCGCGCACCTCGGCCACCCACTGCTCGAGGTTGGGTGCGTCGCCGGGCTTGCTCGTCACGCCACGCGCGCAGCCGGTGAGGGCCACGATGCCCGCGCAGAGCAGCAGCGGAATGCGATGGTTCGTGCGCGCCATGTCAGGCCCCTCCCTGCGCACCGGCCTTGCCGGCGGCGGCCTGCTGGCCGTCCGGCTGCGCGGCCTTCTGCTGTTCGGCCACCTCGCTTTCGTCGAGGTAGCGGTAGGTCTTGACCGTGCCGGACAGCTCGAGCATCCCGGTGCCGGCCGTGATGGCGGCGTTCTGTTCGCCGGCGCCACGCGGCTTCAGCGAGATGTCGTGCATGGTCATGATCACCACGCGCGGCAGCGAGGCCACGCCGCTGACGAAGGCGCCGAACTGGTGGTAGGACCCCACCATGCGCAGCTCGATCGGCTTCTCGGCATAGAAGTCCTTCGGCTGCTCGGGGCCCGGCTGGAACAGTTCGTTGGTGATGCCGGTGGCCAGCGCGGTCTGCGAGATGTCGACGATCAGGTCGGGCATCTCGTTCTTGCTCGGCAGCTGGCGCAGCATCTGCTGCAGCTGGGCCTCCATCTGCACCAGCTGCTGCTTGAGCGCGCCCAGGTTCGCGGCCTGCCCCTGCTTCTTCTCGAAGTCCGCGCGCAGTTCGGCCTCGCGGCGCTCGAGCGACTCCAGCTCCTCCGCCCGGCCGCTGATGAACAGCTGCCAGGACAGGAAGAGGATCACGAGCGCGACGAGCGCGAAGAAGACGATCTTGGCCTGTTGCGGCCAGGATCCGATGTTGTTGAAGTCCAGGTTCTTGATGTCGAATTTCTTGCTCACGAGGCGGCTCCTTGCGAGGCGGGCGCGGCCGGCGCGGCGGCAGGCGCGGGCTCGCTGCCCGCCGCCGGTGCGTCGGGCAGGCCGTCGCCGTCGGTGTCGGCCGGCGCGTTCGGATTCGCGAGCGTGACCTGCAGCTTGAACTCGTAGGGCAGCCCCTTGTCCTCGCCCTTGGCCTCGATCACCGAAAGCTCGGGGTTGGTCATCCAGCCCGAGCCCTCCAGGTTGCGCATGTAGGTACTGACGCGCGCGTTCGACTGCGAGCGCCCCTCGAGGGTGAGCAGCTGGTCGTCCTGCTTGATCGACGTCAGCACCACGCCGTCGGGGATGGTGCGCACCAGCGAGTCGAACAGGTGGACCATCTGCGAGCGGCTGGCCTGCAGCTTCTCGATCACTTCCTTGCGCGCGAGCAGGCGGCCCTTGGTCTTCTCGAGCTCCTCGATCTCCTTGATCTGGGTCTCGACCTTGGCGATCTCGCCCTCGACGAAGGCGTTGCGCTCGCGCTGGCCGTCGATCTGCATGCCGAAGTAGTAGCTGATCCCGAAGGCCAGCAGCACCGCGCCCAGCGCCGAAGCGCCGAGCATCAGCGTGAACTCCTTCTGCCTCTGCTTGCGGCGCTCGGCGCGCCACGGGAGGAGGTTGATCCGTGCCATCAGTCGAAGCTCCTCAGCGCCAGGCCGCAGGCGATCATCAGCGACGGCGCGTCCTGCGCGAGCGCGTGCGGCTGCACGCGCGGGCCGAGCGTCATGTTGGCGAGCGGATTGGCGACCATCGTCGGGATGCCAAGCTGGTCCTCGAGCATGCGGTCGATGCCGGTGATGGAGGCACCGCCCCCGGCGATCACGAGCTGGTCGACGCGGTTGAACTCGCTGCCCGCGTAGAAGAACTGCAGAAGGCGGCTGATCTGCTGGACCATCGCCTCCTTGAAGGGCTCGAGCACCTCGGTCTGGTAGCCCTCGGGCAGGCCACCCTGGCGCTTGGCCTGGCCGGCTTCCTCGTAGGACAGGCCGTAGCGGCGCATCACCTCGTCGGTGAGCTGCTTGCCGCCGAAGACCTGCTCGCGCGAATACAGCGTGCGCCCGTTGCGCAGCACGTACAGCGTGGTCATGGTGGCGCCGGAGTCGACCAGCGCGACCAGCCCGTCCTTCGGCGTCTTCAGCTGCTCGGCCAGCAGCGTGAAGGCGTTCTCGATCGCGAAGCTCTCGACGTCCATCACCTTCGGGGTGAGGCCGCCCAGCTCCAGCGCCGAGGCGCGGATCTCGACGTTCTCCGACCGCGAGGCCGCCAGGAGCACCTGTACGGTGTCCGGCGTGTTCGGCATCGGGCCGAGCACCTCGAAGTCGAGGTTGACCTCCTCGATGGGGTACGGGATGTAGTTCGCGGCCTCCAGCTCGACCTGCGCCTCCATCTCGTCGCCGTCCAGGTCGGCCGGCATCGGGATCACCTTGGTGATCACGGCCGAACCCGCCACGGCGGCCGCGGCATGGCGCGCCCGCGTGCCCGACCGGGTCAGGGCACGCCTGATGGCCTCGCCCACCGCCTCGACCTCGACGATGTTCTTCTCCACCACGGCATTGGGCGGCAGCGGTTCCACCGCGTAGTGCTCGACCCGGTAGCGGTTGCCGGCCCGCGAGAGCTGCAGCAACTTGACGGCGGTCGAACTGATATCCACGCCGACGAGTGCCGGCTGGCTCTTTGTGATCACGCCCACTTCGATCTCCCCACGCCACAGGCGTTTAGACGCACTTCTTGCGGCACTGCCTAGATAACGGACTTTTCACGGCATGGCAACCGTGACATCACGATTCGTGATCGGATCCGACAAAAACCCGTCGGACCCAATCTGAACCGCTTCACCGTCCGCCGCCGGATTTCCGGCGTCCCCTGCGTCCGGGCCGGTGGGCCGGCTCCTCTATACTGCCGCCCCCTCGGTTCTGCAACCGGAAACGTGCCAATGCCCCGTCTACGCCGCCTGCTCCGCTGGGCCCTGTTCGCATCCGCGGGTATCGCGGTGCTGGGGTTGATCGCCGCGGGCGTGCTGTACGCCGTCATCGCCCCGAAGCTGCCGGACGTCGAGACGCTTCGCGACGTGCAGCTCGAGGAGCCGATGTACGTCTATTCGCGCGACGGCAAGCTCATGGCGCTGTTCGGCGAGGCGCGGCGCTATCCGGTCGACATCGAGAAGGTCCCCGAGCGCCTGAAGCAGGCGTTCCTCGCGATCGAGGACGCGCGGTTCTACCAGCACCACGGCGTCGACTACAAAGGCGTGGCCCGCGCCGTCTGGCTGCTGGCGACCACCGACGGCCGCCGCGTGCCGGGCGGGTCGACCATCACGCAGCAGGTCGCCCGCCAGTTCTTCCTGAGCTCGGAATACAGCTACACGCGCAAGCTCGCGGAGATGCTGCTGGCGATGCGCATGGAGCGCGAGCTCTCCAAGGACGAGATCCTCGAGCTCTACCTCAACGTCAGCTTCTTCGGAAACCGCGCCTACGGCGTCGCCGCCGCCGCCGAGTTCTACTACGGCAAGACGCTGGACCAGCTGACGCTGGACGAGATGGCCTCGCTGGCCGGCATCCCGAAGTTCCCGTCGGCGGCCAATCCGATCAGCAACACCGAGCGCGCGAAGGTGCGGCGCGACTACATCCTCGACCGCATGGCCGAGCTGAAGTACGTCAGCCGTGCGGAAGCCGAGGCGGCCAAGGCCGTGCCGATGCATGCCAGCCCCCACGAGCGCCCCGTGCAGGTCTACGCGCCCTACGTGGCCGAGATGGTGCGCCAGGAAATGATCGAGCGCTTCGGGCCGGAAGCGCTGACCAAGGGCTTCCACGTCACCACCACGATCGACCCGACGCTGCAGGCCGCCGCCGACAAGGCGCTGCGCGACGGCCTGCACACGTACGATCGTCGCCACGGCTGGCGCGGCCCGGAAAAGCGGGTCGAGCTCGGCGCGGGCGACGATGCCGCCGCGGCCTCCCGGCGCATCCGCGACCTGGACGCGCAGGGCGACCTGCTGCCCGCGATCGTGCTGTCGAGCGCTTCCGGCGGTGCCGAGTTCGCCTTGAAGGACGGCAGCACCGTGCAGCTGGAGCGCAGCCAGGGCTGGCCCGGCGCGTCGCTCGGTGCGCTCAAGCGCGGCGACGTCGTGCGCCTGCGCCGCATCGTGCCGGAGAGCAAGGACGGCGAAGCGTCCGAATCGTCAGCCGTGACCTACCGCCTCGACCAGCTGCCACGCGCGCAGGCCACGGTGGTGTCGCTGGAGGCCATGACCGGCGCCATCCGCGCGCTGTCGGGCGGCTACAGCTTCGCCGGCAACAAGTTCAACCGCGCCACCCAGGCCAGGCGCCAGCCGGGCTCGAGCTTCAAGCCGTTCGTCTACGCCGCCTCGTTCGAGCGCGGCTTCAACCCGGCCTCGATCGTGCTCGACGCGCCCGTGGTGTTCCGCGACCGCCGCGGCCACCTGTGGCGCCCGCAGAACGACACCGGCAACTTCGCCGGCCCGATGCGCCTGCGCGAGGCGATGGTGCAGTCGCGCAACCTCGTCTCGGTGCGCCTGCTCGACGCCATCGGCGTGGACTACGCGCGGCGCTTCATCAGCCACTTCGGCTTCGAGGAGAAGGAGCTGCCGCCGAACCTGTCGATGTCGCTGGGCACGGCCTCGCTGACGCCGCTGTCGGTCGCGCGTGGCTATGCCGTGTTCTACAACGGCGGCTTCCGCGTCACGCCCTGGTTCATCGACACGGTGAAGGACCGCAACGGCGCGGTCGTCTTCAAGGAAAAGCCCGCCACGGGCTGCCACGGCTGCGGCGGCGCGGCCACCGCCACCGGCGGCCAGGTCAAGGCCCCGTCGACCGTGGTGGACGGCTTCGACCTGGGGCCCGCACCGGGCGCGGCTCCTGCGCAGGACCAAGCGAAGGCGACCGCCGGCGCCGACACGCCGCCGCGCAAGCCGGTCGACACCAGCAAGATGCTGCTGGCGCCGCGCGCGATCGACGAGCGCATCGCCTACCAGATCGTCTCGATCCTGCGCGACGTCGTGCAGCGCGGCACCGGCACCGCGGCCAAGGTGCTCGGCCGCGAGGACGTGGGCGGCAAGACCGGCTCCACCAACGACCACCGCGACGCCTGGTTCTCCGGTTTCGGCGGCCCGTACGTCACCACCGTCTGGGTGGGCCGCGACGACTTCAAGTCGCTCGGCTACCGCGAATACGGCGGCAAGGCCGCGCTGCCGATCTGGATCGACTACATGCGCGTGGCGCTCAAGGACACGCCGGTGCAGCCGAACGTGCCGCCGGACGGCATGGTCAAGGTCGCGGTCGGCGCCGGTGGCCGCCTGATCCCCGGCGGCGAGGGCGGCGTGACCGAGTGGGTCAAGGCCGAGGACCTGGAGCGCATGGAGGCGGACATCGACTACGGCCCGTCGAGCTCGCAGGAGAACGCGGCATCCGAGGAGTCGTTCGACATCTTCTGACCGCGTGGCCCCTCACGCAGCGGAAGGCCCCGCCCGACAGCGGGCAGCCTGCTGACTGTCCGGACAATGTGGCGCACCCGCGACCACGGCGACCACGGGCGGCGTGCTAGCTTGCGCGGGCCGGCTCCTCGGCCGGCGGCGGTCCATCGCCTCGCCTGCCACGGAGCCCCGCCATGCGCCCTGCCCGTCAGCACGCACACCAGCATGCCCAGTCCCGGCTCCGCGAGCGGCGTGAGCGCCTCGCGGGCGAAGCCGCGCGCCTGATGGCCGAAAGCGGCATCGCCGACTACCACCAGGCCAAGCTCAAGGCAGCGCAGCGCCTGGGTATCCGCGACGACGCCTCGCTGCCGCGCAACAGCGAGATCGAGGCCGCGCTGCGCCAGTACCAGCGCCTGTTCGGGCGCGACGTCGCCGACGAGCTGCAGCGCCGGCGCGAGGCGGCCCTCGAGGCGATGCGCTTTTTCCGCCACTTCGAGCCCCGCCTGGTCGGCCCCGTGCTCGAAGGCACGGCGGACGCGCGGTCGCCGGTGATGCTGCACCTGCACGCCGACGATGCCGATGCCGTGGGCCGCTTCTTCGACGAGCACGACGTTCCCGCGCAGTCCCGCAGCCGCCGGCTGCGGCTGGACCGGCATCGCGATGGCGAATTCCCCACTTGGGTCTTCAGCGCCGACGGCCTGCCCTTCGACGTGACCGTGCTTCCGCTCGACGTCCTGCGCCAGGCGCCGCTGTCGCCCGTCGACGAGAAGCCGATGCGACGTGCCAGCGCGGCGCAGGTGCGCCAGCTCCTGGCCGGGGCCGGCAGCGGCGACGCCGTCTACACCTGACCGGACGGATCGACGCCCCGGGGTGAAGCGGCGGGGGCCGCCCGCCGGTGCAGGTCAGGTCACCGGATTCCCGCCCGCTCGGGCCGTCGATCCGGGCCACCGGCGAGCCGCGTTAGACGCGCCGGTGGCCGGCGGCGTGGCCCGCCCAGCCGAAGACATTGAGCTCGATGGCGGCGAAGGCGAGCAGCCACAGCGCCGCGTCCCAGGCGTCGAGCCAGGTGCCGGGGCCGCCTTCGGCAAGGCCCATCGCCAGCCAGGCGACGAGGAACGACGCCAGCGCGACATACAGGCCCAGCGTGATCGCGTGGCGTGCGCGATGGAAGTGTCGGCGGGCGGGCGAGACCCGCACCTCGAGCTCGAACGCGACGACCACCGCGAGCCATGTCAGGGAATTGGCCAGGTCCAGCCACTCGCGCTGCACCGCGTAGGCGACGCAGGAAGACATCACCGCGAGCGATGCAAGCATGCGAAGCCCATGCGCCGCGATGCGGCCGCGCCTGCCCATGGGCCAGCCGCCGGTCTCCCACTCGAACAGCAGCAGGAGGACCACCCAGGCACCGGTGTCGAGCTGTTCGACGGGCGTGCCATGCAAGCCGTACAGCGCGACGTTGAGCGCGAGCAACGCGTACACGCACCACTTGAAGGCCGCGAACGCGGCGCCCGGAACGACGAAGCCGCGGGCGGGCCGCGGCTTCGTGACGTTGAACGCGTCGGCGCGCATGCTCAGCGCTGGTCGACGCCCACGTAGTCGCGCTGGGTGGCGCCGGTGTAGATCTGGCGCGGACGGCCGATCTTGTTCTCCGGGTCGTTCTGCTGCTCCAGCCAGTGGCTGACCCAGCCCGCGGTACGCGCGATGGCGAACATCACGGTGAACATCTCGACCGGGATGCCGAGCGCCTTGTAGATGATGCCCGAGTAGAAGTCGACGTTCGGGTAGAGCTTGCGCGCGACGAAGTACTCGTCCTTCAGCGCCGCCTCCTCGAGCTTCATCGCGACCTCGAGCAGCGGGTCGTTGATGCCCAGCTTGCCGAGCACGTCGTGCGTCATCTTGCGCACCAGCGCCGCGCGCGGGTCGTAGTTCTTGTAGACGCGGTGGCCAAAGCCCATCAGGCGGAAGCCCGAGTTCTTGTCCTTCGCGCGGTCGACCGCGGTCTGCACGTTCTCCGGGCGGCCGACCTCGGCCAGCATCTTCAGCACCGCCTCGTTGGCACCGCCGTGCGCCGGGCCCCACAGCGCGGCCACGCCGGCGGCGATGCAGGCGTACGGGTTTGCGCCGGTCGAACCGACCAGGCGCACCGTCGAGGTCGACGCGTTCTGCTCGTGGTCGGCGTGCAGGATGAAGAGCAGGTCCAGCGCCTTGGCGGCGACCGGGTCGAGTTCCAGCGGCTCGGCCGGCACTTCCTTCATCATGTGCAGGAAGCGCGTGGTGTACTCGAGCGAATTCTTGGGGTAACGGATCGGCCAGCCGATGGAGTAGCGATGGCAGGCGGCGGCGATCGTCGGCACCTTCGCGATCAGGCGGATCGCGGCGAGGCGGCGCTGCTCCGGATCCTCGAGGTCGAGCTCGTTGTGGTAGAAGCTCGCCATCGAGCCCAGCATGCCCACCAGCATCGCCATCGGATGCGCGTCGTGGCGGAAGCCATACAGGAAGGTGCGGAAGGCCTCGTGCATCATCGTGTGATGCGTGACCTCGTGCTCGAACTTGTCGAACTCCTGCTTGCTCGGCAGCTCGCCGTTCATCAGCAGGTAGGCGACTTCGAGGAAGCTCGACTTCTCGGCCAGCTGTTCGATCGGATAGCCGCGATAGAGCAGCACGCCCGCATCGCCGTCGATGTAGGTGATCGCCGACTTGCAGCTCGCCGTGGCGGTGAAGCCGTTGTCGTAGGTGAAAGCGCCGGTTTCCTTCGGCAGCCTGGAAATGTCGATGCACGGCGCGCCCAGCGTGGGATGCAGCACGGGCAGGGTCACGTTGGCGTCGCCGGCGGTCAGGGTGACCTGCTGCAGGCCGCTGTTGGTCTCGGACACGGAACGCTCCTATGAGGCGGGCGGCAACGTAGCCGCGGCTGGAGGAGGAAGGGCTTTCGCGGGCTCGCCGCAAGCCGCGGATTATCGCACATACGCCACCGCAGGCAGGCGTCGACGAAGGTCCAATGGATCGCGCGCGCGGAACGGACCGTACGCACGCGCCACCTCGTTGCGACGTCCCCGGCCCATGCGCCGGCGGACGCGATACCGTGCGCGGCCCAGCGCGAGCTGGCGTCGATGCGGCCGGCACGGAAAAGCCGAAAGCCCGCCGAGGCGGGCTTTCTCAAGGCACCGGCGCCCCCGCACCGGCGGGGATGGCGATCCGTGGAGCCGGACGCGATGGTGCGCCCGGCCGGACCGTCACTTCTGCGCGTAGCGCTTGCGGAACTTGTCGACGCGACCGCTGGTATCGACGATCTTGTGCTTGCCCGTGTAGAACGGATGCGAGGCCGACGAGATGTCGACCTTCACCAGCGGGTACTCGTTGCCGTCCTCCCACTTGATCGTCTCCTTCGAGGCGAGCGTGGAACGGGTGAGGAAGGAGAAGTCCGTGGTGACGTCCTGGAAGACGACTTCGCGGTACTCGGGATGGATGCCGGCCTTCATGGCATTCACCAATATCGGATTCGGGGAGCCCGGCAGTATACGGGCGCCCCTCGCCCCGTGCAAGCCACGTGAGGGCGGCGCGGCTCAGCCGGCCGCCAGCGCGCGGCGAATGCGCCCCTCGAAGCGGGCCTGGTCGTAGCGCAGCAGGATGCGGCAGTTGTCGGCCGCCCCGCCCTCGCGCCGCCAGTCGACCACGGTCGCGCCGCGCGTATGGCGGCCCTCCAGCTCGACCGCCACCGGCCGCTCGATGAGTTCCAGCGCGCCGTCCGGCTCCAGCGCGAAGGCCATGGCCAGCGCATCGGCCGAATGCCAGTGATCGCCGCGGCGGTCGCTGGACCATTCGCGCGTCTGCTTCGAGATCGCGTCGTAGAACCGTGCGCGCGGGCTGTCCGCCCGCAGCCAGGCTTCGAAGCCCGTGTGCGCGAAGCCATGGGCGACCGTCGCCTCCCAGTCGGCCAGATCGATGCGCGCGAAGGCCTCGAAGACGATGTGCGCGGCCTCGGGATCGAAGGCGACGTTGAACTCGGCCGCCGGCGTGATGTTGCCGTGCGCGGTGACCGCGCCGCCCATGACGACGAAGCGGCCGATGCGCTCGGGCAGCGTCGGGTCGAGCTTGAGCGCGAGCGCGATGTTGGTGAGCGGGCCCAGCGCGACCAGCAGCAGCCGCCCGGCGTGCTCGTGCGAGAGCCGGATCAGCGCGAGCGCGGCGTGCTCGGCCGCAGCTTCGCGGGTGGCGGGCTCGTAGCCCGTGTCGCCGAAGCCGTCGCGCCCGTGCACGTAGGCGGCGTCGCGCGCGGGGTGCAGCAGTGGCGACGCGCAGCCCGCGTAGACCGGCACGTCGACGCCGGCCACCTCGCAGAGCTTGAGCGCGTTGGCGACGGTATGGCGAAGGCCGACGTTGCCGGCGGCGATGGTCAGGCCGACGACCTCGTGCCACGGGTCGTCGAAGGCCATCAGCAGGGCCAGCGCGTCGTCCACGCCGGGGTCGGTGTCGATCAGGAGCGGGATGCGGTCGTTCATCGGGCGATTATGCGACTCAGGCCGAGGCATAGCGCACCGCGCCGCCCACCCAGCGCGCGACGATGCGCTCGGCCAGCTGCGGCGCGCTTTCCGCGATGCGTTCGCCCAGCGCCTGCACGCGCGGCAGCAGGTCGGCGTCGCGCTGCAGGTCGGCGACGCGGAATTCGGCCAGGCCCGTCTGCCGCGTCCCGAGCAGTTCCCCGGGGCCGCGCAGTTCGAGGTCGCGCTCGGCGATGACGAAGCCGTCATTGGTCTCGCGCATCGTCGTCAGGCGCTCGCGCGCCATCTGCGACAGCGGCGGCTGGTAGAGCAGCACGCAGCTCGATACCGCGCTGCCCCGCCCTACCCGGCCGCGCAGCTGGTGCAGCTGCGACAGGCCGAGGCGCTCGGCGTTCTCGATGATCATCAGCGAGGCATTGGGCACGTCGACGCCGACTTCGATCACCGTCGTCGCCACCAGCAGGTCGGTCTCGCCATTCTTGAACGCGAGCATGGCCGCCTGCTTCTCGGCCGGGCGCATGCGGCCGTGCACGAGCCCAAGCCGCAGTTCCGGCAGCTGCGCGGTGAGTTCGTCGAACGTGGTCTGCGCGGCGCGCGCGACGACCTCGTCGCTCTCGTCGATCAGCGTGCACACCCAGTAGGCCTGCCGGCCTTCGGCACAGGCGCGGCGGATGCGCTCGACCAGCTCGGGGCGCCGGTCGGCGCCGAGCACCACCGTCGTCACCGGCGTGCGGCCGGGCGGGAGCTCGTCGATGGTGGAGACGTCGAGGTCGGCATAGGCCGCCATCGCCAGCGTGCGCGGGATGGGCGTGGCGGTCATCACCAGCTGGTGCGGAACGCTGCGCGCCTGGCGATGCTCGCTCGCGCCCTTGTCGACCAGGGCCAGGCGCTGGTGCACGCCGAAGCGGTGCTGCTCGTCGACGATGGCCAGGGCCAGGTCGCGGAAGGCCACGCCCTCCTGCATCAGCGCATGGGTGCCGACCACGACCTGCGCGGCCCCGGAGGCGACGTCGGCCAGCACCTGCGCGCGAGCACGCCCGGTGACCTTGCCCGCCAGCCAGGCCACGCGCACGCCCAGCGGCTCGAGCCAGCCGCGCAGGTTCACCAGGTGCTGCTCGGCCAGCAGCTCGGTCGGCGCCATCAGCGCGGCCTGCTTTCCGCTGCCGACCGCCAGCAGCGCCGCCATCGCCGCGACCACGGTCTTGCCCGAGCCTATGTTAGCAAGCTCCCTTCCAGACATTTTGTTTAAGGTAGAGCCCGCTCGTGACTGAACCCTGTGCGATCTCTCCAAGCTCAAGCATCTAGGTCCAGACGCCCAATGTGTTCGCCTAGGCAGCCTTCGCAGCTGATGAGGCCGCGCCGTGAACGTCTCGGTCCTAGCGACGCCCTCCCGTATGCTTGGGAAACCTGAATAGAGATCCGAGTCTATGGACGCTGTAGCTGAGCCTTCGGTACGGGTTGAACAAGTCATCGTGCATGACCTGATCAAGACCAAGCACGGCCCAGCGACGACCGATCTGCGACAGACGCAGCTCGCGGTCACCCCACTTGTCCAACGCGTCATCGACACGCTCGCACTCGAGTATCGGCGCCGTGCCTCGAAGTCGCACGGTCGGTTCGTCGACGATCCCGACAATGTGCCCGTTCCGGGCTGGATTCGCCTCTACGCCATCGAGAAGAGTCTCGACTTCGTCTCGTTGACCCATCACATGCTGGGGACCCTGCGGGACCGCGCAGACCAGCAGCCTGGCGCGACCGGCGGCCACGTACTGATCGCACACATCATCGAGCCGGAGGGCGATGGAGCGCTCCTGATCGCCGTGCTGACCGAAGAGGTCGGCGCAGCCATCAACGAAGCCAAGGATATGGCTGAGGCGCGCTATCTGAATATGAAGAGCTTCCGGTATGCCGGCCGGGTCAACTTGACGGGCTTGGAGGCGGGCGCGGAGCGCTATGTCAGTTTCCTTCGGGGTACCGGTAAAGATGTATCTGATTACTTCAAGCTGTTCCTGGGGTGCGACACGACTATCGTTGCCCTCAAGGAAACGCAGAAGCTCACGGCGCTGTTGCGAAACTTCGCGACGACTAAAGGCATGGACGATGCGGAGCGCACCGCCTTCCTCAAGGATGCGAACGACATCTGTGTCGCATTGGCGCAGTCAGGAGATGTTTTCGAGGTCGAGCATTTCTCGAACCGGCTTTGGCCACGGGCGCCACTTGAACTTGTTGCCACCCTGGAAGATCCGGCTACCGGGCTATCAGCGGGCTTTGTCCCTCATAAGTCGGGTTTACGCGACCTCGTGAAGTTCTCAGGTGGGCGACGGGGGGTTTGGAAAGTCGAATTCGAACGGCAGGCGCTTCAGGAAGGCGACGTCGTGTTCGACCGCAAGGAGGAAACCCTGACCTTCCGGGACCTCCCAGCCGATCTTCTGGCTCGTTTGCGGGAAGAGAGTCCGGAATGAGCCAACGGCTTTCCTTCGCGCACCTCAAGACGATCTACTCGGCGTGGAGCTACGACTCTGCGACCGGGGAGGCGGAGTTGCGCGTGGAAAGTCCTGAAGTTGCTCACGCCATTACGGTAGCCCTCGACGACTTCAACCTGGACGACTCGGGTCTGTCGCTGATGCACGGTGATCTGACGAAGCCTCTCGTCGGCCAGACCCTGCGCATCGCCGTGGGACCCCCTCGTGGCGGCCTTGGTCTGTTTTTCTCCAGCCTGAGCGCTCTTCTCAAGCTTCCCCGCGCGCGCGTGGCAGAACCCCGAGAGTACTTCCTTAACGGCGCTAGCTCCGCGGTTTCGCAGGATCTTCTATCGCGCTATCGGGCGGTACTGACGCTCGTGGGTCTAATGGCGGAAAGCGCTGCGTACCTAGATCGTGAGCACGCGCAGCTGGTGTTCGTAAAGGACGGCAAGTTCGTTGTCCCGGTTGACTACTCTGCGGCGGAACTTGAGGCACTCAACGCGTCGGCGATAGATCGACTCAGGGACGCATTCGCGCAGGATCTTCATAGGGAACAGAAGCTCGCGATCCTTGGCGATGAGATCGTCACCATGGCGCAGGCAGAGCCGCTTCATCGGCGCTTTCGCGTCTTGCTGGCGAATCTCGATAAGCTCGCCGATCGCTTCTTCGCGGGCTACCGGCTTTTTGCGTCGAACTTCTCGTATCAGAAGATTCGCAGTGAGCTCGAAGAGGCGCGACTGGAGTACACGGGCAAGATCCACAAGACACTGACCGACATCCAGAGTCAGCTGCTTACGATCCCGGTTGCGACTGTCATCGTCGCCACACAGCTCAAGAGAACGGCCAGCGTAGACGACATCTTCTGGGCAAACAGTGCTGTCCTGCTTGGTGCATTCGTCTTTGCGGGCTTGCTGTTCCTCATGATCCGAAACCAGACGAAGACCGTCTCGGTCGTGGCAGGCGAGGTCGACCGTCAGCGCACGAAGCTGCGAACCGAACACCCGGACGCCACGGCGACGTTTGACGACGTCTTCGCGTCTCTGGACGCGCGGATTCGGGACCAGCGCGTGATCCTCAATGTGGTTCGGGGGATTCTGGCTCTCGGGCTGGCATTGGCGGCAGCTGGGTACCTGCTGCTGACGGGCCCGGTGTGGGCAGCGGTTCGCGGCGCATGGCACCACGTCCTCGGCGCGTAAAGCTGTTAGCGATCCACGCGCCCTAGGTAGTTGCGGACGGAATCGAGCCCTGTCGGCGCTGCAATTACCCGAATAGGCGGCTGCCCGAGCTCGAGATTCGGGCCACGCATCCATGTTCTCGCCGCTCCTAACCCCCGCTAGACGTTCAAGCCGAGTTGCAATGTCGATCAGCGCTAAGGCGTTGCACCATTCACCGGTCGCTGGCTCGAGCTGAAGCTGTTGCTCTGATCGATGCTTCCCAAGCAGGGCGGCGATAGCTTCCTGATCGAGACCCAGCCACTCAGCGGCACGAATCGCCGCTTTTGCAAGGGTCTGCCGGGCTCTGAGGTCGTTATCGATCATTAGACGAAGCTTGACTCGATGCTCCATCGTATCCGCGGTGCCACAGCGGACCAATGTGTGACGCGACGAGCCACTCCGGAGGTTCACCCGAATCGTAGACAGTGACATCCACAGGGAGGCGGGGTACCTGCGGGCACGCGACCAGGGCGACCCCCACAGCCCTCACGGCTTGCTCCGAATAGAGCTGGCTCACCGCGAGGACGACGAGCAAGCCGGACGTGCGTTGCGGCTCCTCGCGCGCCACCTCAAGTAGATATACCTCGCTGATCGCCTTGAACGACAAGGCGGCGCGTACAGCGGCCTCGCCGATCCACGCATCTTCCGGTCTGGCTGCTCTGACGACAGTCGGATCGCCAGCGTCGTGCCGCTGAACGATCGGCACGCAGCCACTGCGGAGCAGCGCCACGATCTCTTCTGGATAGAGCGTGCAACTCACGTCATTGGGGTCCAGCATCCATGTGGCGCCCGGTGCTGACTCGAAGAGTTCTCGTCCCACCACGGCGACTACCCTTGCAGCGCCTCGTGCTGCGGCATGTGCTTTGACGTCGTCGCTGAAGACCGGAATCACAGTGATTCCGTCCGGCCGCGTGAAGCAGATCAGTCGCACTTTTCCGCTGTCGTCCGAGAGCGGGAGGTGGACGTACAGGACGGCCGTGAGCAGCGCCTGGAAGAACGCAGGCTCCTCCATGGGATTCTCGATCGCTCGCGCCTGCAGGCGCGCCAGCTGCTCAGGGGTCGTCATGCCCTAAGTATTACGCAGGCCGACCCTGCATGCACCCGGCGGGCCAAAGCCCGCCGGGTGTCGAAGGGTACAGACTAGCTCGCTGGAACTCGGCGAATGTCGCCGTCCCTGTGCAACCAGCGATAGAGCGCTGGCAGCACGATGAGCGTCAGGAGGGTCGACGACACGATCCCGCCGATCACGACGGTGGCGAGTGGACGTTGAACCTCCGAGCCGGCCCCGACATTCAGGGCCATGGGCACGAACCCAAGCGAGGCCACGAGCGCTGTCATCAGGACAGGGCGCAGGCGACCGATCGCACCGTCTACGATCGCATTGTCCAGCGGGTCGCCCTGCTCCCGCAGCTTGCGGATGAACGCGATCATGACCAGGCCGTTGAGTACGGCCACGCCCGACAGTGCGATGAAGCCCACCCCCGCCGAGATCGAAAGCGGGATGCCACGCAGCGCCAACGCGACGACGCCGCCCGTGAGCGCGAGCGGCACTCCGCTGAACACGATCGCCGCGTCCTTCGCTGATCCAAACGCCATGAACAGCAGGCCGAAGATGATCACCAAGGTCACGGGAACGACGATTGCCAGCCGGCGGCTGGCCGAGATCAGCTGCTCGAACGTGCCGCCGTAGTCCACCCAGTAGCCCGTGGGCAGCTTGACGTCGGCACGGACGCGTCCCTGCAGCTCCTTGACGAAGCTGCCGAGGTCCCGGTCACGCACGTTGGCCGTCACCACGATCCGTCGCTTTCCGTTCTCGCGATTGATCTGGTTCGGTCCGGGCTTGGTGTCGATCTGTGCAACCTCACGCAATGGCACGGTCTTGGGGGTGCCGGCAGCCCAGCGCGCATCCAGTGCGGACTCGTCCGGCTCGGCCTCGCGAAGCGGGATCGGCAGATCGAGCAGCGCGGCCGGATCCAGGCGCAGCTCCTCGGGCAGGCGAACGACGATTTCGAAGCGACGATCGCCCTCGAAGAGGTGACCGGCGACCTCGCCGCCAATGGCCGTCGCCACGGTCTCCTGCACATCCCCCGGGTTGAGCCCGTAGCGCGCCAGCGCAGCGCGATCGGGCGTCACTGTCAGCAGCGGAAGGCCTGTGACTTGTTCGGCCTTCACGTCGGCGGCGCCATCAATCGAGGCGAGCACCCGCTGGATCTGCGCACCCGTGCGAACCAGTTGCTCGAGATCATCGCCATAGATCTTGACCGCCACATCGGCGCGCACGCCCGAGATGAGCTCGTTCGTCCGCATCTGAATGGGCTGGCTGATCTCGTAGTTGCTGCCGGGGATCGCCTCGAGCGCCTCTTCCAGCTCTTCTATGAGCTCCTGCTTGGGCTTTCGCGGGTCCGGCCATTCCTCACGCGGCTTGAGGATCACGAATGTATCGCCCATGGACGGCGGCATGGGGTCGCTCGCCACTTCCGCGGTGCCCAGTTTGGAGAAGACGCGCTTGACCTCCGGAAAGCCGGCCAGCGTTCGCTCCAGCGATTCCTGCATTCCGATCGCCTGCGTCAGGCTGGTGCCGGGGATGCGGATGG
The DNA here is from genome assembly GCF_004344885.1 of Lysobacter sp. N42. Classification (NCBI taxonomy): domain Bacteria; kingdom Pseudomonadati; phylum Pseudomonadota; class Gammaproteobacteria; order Lysobacterales; family Lysobacteraceae; genus Lysobacter; species Lysobacter sp. N42. The sequence continues at coordinate 33,081 of NZ_SKFB01000010.1, read as the reverse complement.
GCTGGATGACGATGTCCCCCTCGTCCAGGTTGGGGATGAACTCCGAGCCCAGGCGGGTCGCCAGCAGGCCCGAGAGCACCACCAGCGCGGCCGCGCCGGCCATCACCGCCATACGGCGTCGGAGTGCCCACGCCAGGATCGGCTTATAGCGGCGCCGGACCCAGGCCACGAGCCGGTTCTCCTTTTCCTCGACCTTGCCATTCAGGAAGACGGCGATCGCGGCGGGAACGAAGGTGAGCGACAGGATCATCGCGCCGGTCAGCGCGAGGACCACCGTGATCGCCATCGGATGGAAGAGCTTCCCCTCGATCCCGCTCAAGGCAAAGATCGGCAGGTACACCGCTCCGATGATGCCGAGGCCAAACAGACTCGGCCGGATCACCTCCGCCGTGGCGGAGGCCGTGACATCAAAGCGTTCCTCGTCGGTCATCTTCCGGCCGAGGCTGTGCTGCATCTCCCCGAACCGGCGCAGGCAGTTCTCGATGATGATCACCGCGCCATCGACAATGAGGCCGAAATCCAGCGCGCCCAGGCTCATGAGGTTGCCCGACACGCCGCCCCGCACCATTCCCATGATGGTGAACAGCATCGCCAGCGGGATGACAGCTGCGGTGATCAGGGCCGCCCGGATGTTGCCGAGCAGCAGGAACAGCACGACGACGACGAGCAACGCACCTTCGATCAGGTTCTTGGAGACCGTATGGATGGTGCGGTCGACCAGGGCCGTGCGGTCGTAGACCGGCTCGGCGCGCACGCCCTCCGGCAGGCTGGCATTGGCCGCCTCCAGACGGGCACCCGCCGCCTGCGAGACCTCGCGGCTGTTGGCGCCGACCAGCATCACGACCGTGCCGACGACCACCTCGTGCCCGTTCTGGGTCGCGGCGCCCGAGCGCAGCTCGCGCCCCTCGGCCACCGTGGCGATATCGCCTACCCGGATCGGGACGCCACCGCGCCGGTCGAGCACGATGCTGCGGATGGCATCGAGGTCCCCGACCTGCCCGGGCACGCGGACGAGGAACTGCTGGCCGTTGCGCTCGATGTAGCCGGCGCCCACGTTCTGGTTGTTGGCCGAGATCGCCGAAACGACGTCCCGCAGCGTCAGATTGAGCGCGACCAGCTGGGCCGGGTCCGGGGTGATGTGGATCTGGCGCTCATACCCACCGATCGTGTTGACTTCGGCGACCCCGGGTGTGTTGCGCAGCTGCGGGCGGATGACCCAGTCCTGCAGCGTTCGAAGGTCAGTCGCGGTGTAGGGCGTGCCGTCTTTCTTCAGCGCCTTGGCATCGGCCTCCACGGTGTACATGAAGATCTCGCCAATGCCCGTTGCGATGGGGCCCATCTCGGGTTCCATCCCCCCGGGCAGCTGCGAACGCACCTGCTGGAGTCGCTCGGCCACCTGCTGGCGGGCAAAGAAGATGTCGGTACCGTCCTTGAAGACGACCGTGACCTGCGAAAGCCCATAGGGGGTACAGCCGAGATACGCGCGAAACTACACAACAGATTGCATTTTTGTCTGCTAGATCAAGGGCTTGCCCGAGATTTTTTTGAACGAGCAGCGTGGTCTCTGGACGGGAGCGTCAATAGGACAAGTCCTACGGCCGGGGGTCAGCCGAGATACGTGTAAAAACAGTGCACAAACGCTGTTTTATCTTTCTGTATCAAGCGCTTAGATGGCTCGTGAGCGATGGCGTACCCCAGCGCGGCGCGGCGTCTGCGCGTACCTGCCGCTTCTGGCGCCGCCGTGCCGCCATGCGGGTCGCGCGGCGTCGGCGCGCGGGGCTACTCGCGCGTCGCCCTCGCTTACCAACGCTCGCTCGCATCGTCACCGACCCGCGCGCCGCGCGCCCGGTGACCGCTGGCGTCGCGCGGACACGCCCTCTGAAAGGACGAGCCCCACCACGCCGACCACGATGGCCACGTCGCCCAGGTTGAACGACGGCCAGTAGTAGTCCTTCCAATGCCACTGAATGAAGTCCACGACGTGTCCGCGCGCGATCCGGTCGGCGGCATTGCCCAGCGCGCCACCGATGATGAGCGCATATGGCGCAGCCTGCCGCCAGTCGGCGCGCGGCAGTCGCTTCAGGGCGATGCCGAGAGCGACGGAAACCACCATCGCCAACACGCTGAAGAACACCTGCTGCCACCCGCCGGCGTCGCTCAGAAGGCTGAAGGCCGCGCCCGTGTTGTACGAGCGGTACCAGTTCCACAGGCCGTCGATGACGGGAACCGGAGTGTATTCGGGCAGGTGCGTCAGTACCCAGGCCTTGCTCCCTTGGTCGATTGCGATCACGGCCGCCGAGAGCAGCAGCCAGACCATCGCGGACCGAACTTTTCGGGTGTCCATACAGCGCTCACATTGTTGTGAAGAGAGATCAGGCCGCTTCGCAGCGCAGGCACGTCCTTCGCTTCGTCCGGAGCGCCCCGCGCGCGGCCCGGTCCGCCGGCACCGCTTCCGTTCGCCTCCGGCCGGTCAGGCACGCCGCAGTTCCGCCCACGCATCGCGCGTCACGCGCATGGCGGACCTGAGGAACAGCACCAGCAGCGCGGCGGCGACCACGATGTCCGCCCATCCGGAGCCGGTCAGCCAGACCGCGCCCGCCGTCAGCAGAACGGCGACGCCTTCCATCACGTCGTTGCGGGAGCACTCCCAGGACGACGCCATGTTGATGTCGCCATGCCGGAAGGGTGTGAGCAGTCGCAGGCAATAGACGTTCGCCGCCAGGTTCAGTACGGCCGCCACGGACATCGTGTCCAGTGCCGGGGCCGAGGGCTCGCCGATGCGGATGGCGAGCTGGACGGCGACGCCCATTGCCGCAGCGAGGATCAACGCCGCCTTGAGCAGGCTGACTCGCGCCTTCCAGGGGGCCGGGCGGCCGACGACAGCGAGGCTTGCGCCGTACGTCAGCGCATCGCCCAGGTTGTCCAGCCCACCCGACAACAGGGACACCGATCCGCTCGCCAGCGACGCGACCAGCATCATCGCGAAGGTAGATGCATTGATCGCGAGCACGATCTTGAGCGCCCGCCGCTGCTCCGCCTGCAGGCGTTCGACGTCGGGCCCGGGCCCGCAACATGCCTTACCCATGGATCGCTTCCTCCGTCACGTCGCTTGTCGCCTGTCCACCGCACTCACTTCCGGCCGCCATCGGGGACCAGGCGCGGAATCACGGCGGTCACGAACAGAGCCACGCCCGTGGCGATGATCGCCAGGAGCGCATTGCCGAGCCCGGCAGCGACGCCGATCGCCGAGGTGAGCCAGATGCTCGCCGCGGTGGTCAGCCCTTCGACACGCATGTCCCGCTGCAGCTTGAGGATCGCGCCGGCGCCGAGGAAACCGATACCCGACACCACGCCCTGGACGACCCGCGTGTTGTCGGCCTGCGAAACGCCTGCGTAGAGCGGCGCCATCACGAACAGCGCCGAACCAACGGACACCAGGATGTGAGTCTTCAGCCCTGCCGATCGCTCCTTCTTCTCGCGCTCGTACCCGATGGCGCCGCCGAGCACCGCCGCCAGCAGCACTCGAAGGCTGCTGACCAGCATGACCGAAGCGCCGGGCATAGCGAACTCCGCCGCCAGTGCAGCCGTGAGGTCGGTGGGCATGTTCATGACACCGCCCGGTTCATCGGGCAGCCGTGCGGGCAGGCTCGCCGGCCCGACGCCATTCGAAGGGCCGAGTGCGGCACGTATCCGCCTCGCCGGCTCATCGAGCGGCCTCCCGATAGGCAAGCAACCGCAGCGCATTGAACACGACCAGCAGCGTGGAGCCCTCGTGCACCGCTACCGCGGGCCCGATGCCCAATCCGAAGATCGTGGCGGGAACGAGAACGGCGACGATGCCGAGGCTCACGTACACGTTCTGCAGGATGATCGCGCGGGTCTTCCGGCTGAGCCCGACCGCGAACGGCAGGTTCGACAGGTCATCGGCCATCAGTGCGACGTCGGCGGTCTCCATCGCCACGTCGGACCCGGCGGCGCCCATCACCACGCCCACGGTCGCGCTAGCCATGGCGGGCGCATCGTTGACGCCGTCGCCGACCATAGCCACCTTCTGTTCGGCCCTCAGCTTCTTGATCGCCTCGACCTTGTCCTGTGGCATCAGATCGCCCCAGGCCTCATCCAGCCCGACCTCCCGGGCGATGGCCTCGGCCACCTTCTGATGGTCGCCGGAGATCATGATCATCCGCCGGATGCCCATCGCCTTGAGCCGAGCGAGCGCCGCCCTGGCTGCTTCGCGGGGCGTATCCATGAGGCCGATCGCGCCGAGGTCGTCGCGGCCGCGACGCACGACCATGCTGGTGCGCCCCTGCTCCCGAAGCGCGGCAATCGCGGCGGCCATCTCGTCCGACAGCGGCGCGATCCCATCCGTGCCGAACATCTCGGCCTTGCCGATGTAGACCGTTTCGCCCGCGAGTTGCGCTTTGACGCCGCGGCCAATGAGGTTTTCGAGGTCGGTGGCCGGGGGCACGTCGGCGCCGCCGAGGCGCGCGCGCCCGTCGGTCGCGATCGCGCGAGCCAGCGGATGATCGCTGAGGCTCTCGACCGCTACCGCCACGCGGAGTAGCTCGGCGGGGTCCACGCCGCGAACCGGGACCACATCGGTGATCCGGGGCTTTCCCTCGGTCAGCGTGCCGGTCTTGTCGAAGGCGATGGCCGACAGCGAGCCGAGGTTCTCCAACGGTCCCCCGCCCTTCACCAGCACGCCGCCGCGCGCCGCACGGGCGATGCCGGACAGCACGGCGCTCGGCGTCGCGATCGCCAGCGCGCACGGGCTGGCCGCCACCAGCACGGCCATCGCGCGATAGAAGCTTTCCCGGAAGGGCTCGTCCACCACCACCCAGGCAAACAGCAGCAGCACCGCAAGCACGAGCACGGCCGGCACGAAGATGCGCTCGAAGCGGTCGGTAAAGCGCTGCGTCGGCGACTTCTCCGTCTCCGCCTCGCTAACCATACGGACCACCTTCGAGAGCACGCTGTCGCTGGACTTGCGCGTAACCTCGATGTCGATGACGCCACTTCCGTTGATCGTGCCGGCGAAGACACGGTGCACGGCGTCGATGCCGTCCGGATTCGCGCGGGCCGCCGCCGGGTCGGTCACCGCGCGCTTGTCGACGGGGATGCTCTCGCCGGTGACCGGCGCCTGGTCGATGCTGCTGTCGCCGGCGACGATGAAGCCGTCGGCCGCCAGGCGGGAATTGGGCTTGACGACCACGACGTCGCCGAGCGCGAGCTCCTCCACGGGGATGTCGACCAAGGCCCCGCCACGCCGCACGGTCGCGGTCCGCGGCGCGAGTTCGGCCAGCGCCTCGATCGCCCGCTTCGCGCGCCCCATGGCGTAATGCTCGAGGGCATGCCCGAAGCTGAAGAGAAACAGCAGGAGGGCGCCCTCCGCCCACTCGCCGAGTGCGGCTGCGCCCGCTGCCGCCACGAGCATGAGCGCGTCGATTTCGAACCGCTTCATGCGCAGGTTGTCGATCGCCTCGCGCGCCGTGAACCAGCCGCCGAATGCATTGGCCCCGACGTAGGCGGCGAGCGGAATCCAAGACGGCACCGCCGCGAAGCGCTCGAGTAGGAAGCCGAGAAGGAGCAGCGCACCGCACGCCAGCGCGAAGTGCAATTCCGTCCCCGACCAGAAGCCGCCGTCGCCGTGGGAATGGCCGTGCGCGTCGCCCCTGTCGTGCGTGTTGGTCGTGTCGTGCGCGTCGAGTTCATCGTGCGCCGCATGATCGGAGTGCCCGTTCCGCGCGCCGTGCGTGCCCTGCGCGGGCGCGGCGGCCGCGGCCTGTCGACTCGCTGCCATCGCACCCGACGTGCCACTGTCACCCGCCAGGCGCTCGAGCTCAACGCGAATGGCCTGCTCCGAACTGACGGTTCGATCGAATTCCACGCGCGCCACGCCGCTCGCGCCGACCGCACCATCCAACACCCCCGGGATCGACCGCAGGTGCTCGGTGAGGGTGCGCGCCCGTCGGGCGTGCGGCATGCCAACCTGCCAGGTCGCATGCCCGAACTGCGCCGCCACCTGTGCACCCGCCGCGCTCACCAGCTGACGGATCCGCGGCAGCGTCAGCACCGCCGGGTCGTAATGCACGCACAGCTGCGGGGGCGTGAACTCGGTCGCCGCAACGACGTGCGCCTTAGAAACGCCCTCTCGCGCCTGCAGGTCGGCGAGCAGCCGGCCGACACAGCGATCGGCTGCGTCGGTCACCTCGGGGAGGACGAGGGGAATGTCGATGCGAAGCGGGTCGGTCATGGGCGATGTCCTCGGTTCTCGACGCGGTGGCCGGTGGGTCGAAAGGGAAACGCGAAACGACCGCGCACAACTGGAGACCCGCAAACGGGCGGGTGGATCGCCGCGCGCCTGACACGGTCGCCACCGGTGTAATTCGAAGATCTCGGCACCAGACGAGCGCATCCATCGGCCAGGGCTAACGAGGCCTGACGCGTTTCCGCGCGCATTCGGACCAGACTGAGGACGCCGAACGCGCGACGGAATGCCGCTTCCCGCACCTCGGTGTGCCGTGGAGAAAGACGGCCGGCGACGATCGCCAGCAGGATCGTGTTGAACGCGAAGCCGGCCAGTGTCGGCGCGGCGAACGTCCCGAGCCCGATGCGTTCATGGAAGACCTCCGGCACCGACAGGGCGCGCCACACGAGCGGCATGGACGTCGCGGTGAACAGGACCGCGGCGGCTGCGATCACCCCGCCGACCGGGACCCCGCGGGGCCCCGGTCGGAAACGCCTCCTCGCCAAGAGCTGCGCGTCAGGCGGCACGATGGGTCAGCTCGGGATGCGGCGGCTCCAGCGGTTCGTCGTTCTCCTTGTGGAGCCAGCGATACAGCACGGGCAGCACGAGCAGCGTCAGCAGGGTCGACGATACGATCCCGCCGATGACCACGGTGGCGAGTGGCCGCTGGACCTCGGAGCCCGCGCCCACGTTCAGCGCCATCGGCACGAAGCCCAGGGACGCGACCAGCGCCGTCATGAGCACCGGCCGCAGGCGCGCCACTGCCCCGTCGAAGACCGCCTTGTCGAGCGGAACGCCCTGTTCGCGGAGGTTCTTGATGAAGGCGATCATCACCAAGCCGTTGAGCACCGCGACACCCGAAAGCGCGATGAAGCCGACGCCGGCAGAGATCGACAGCGGAATGCCGCGTAGCCAGAGCGCGATCACGCCGCCGGTCAGGGCCAGTGGTACGCCGCTGAACACGATCGACGCATCCTTCGCCGAACCGAAGGCCATGAACAGCAGGCCGAAGATCACGATCAGCGTGACGGGCACGACGACCGCCAGACGGCGGCTTGCGGAGACCAGCTGTTCGAACGTGCCGCCGTAGTCGATCCAGTAGCCTTCCGGCAGTCGGACCTTGGCGTTGACCGCCGATTGCAGGTCCTGGACGAAGCTACCCAGGTCGCGGCCCCGCACGTTCGCGGTCACCACGATCCGCCGCTTGCCGTTCTCGCGATTGATCTGGTTCGGCCCGAGCTGCGACTCCACGCGCGCGACCTCGCGCAACGGGACGGTGCGCGCTTCGCCGCCGCGCCATGTGGCCTCTCGTCCCGATTCGTCGGCCTGACTGCCGCCACCCCCGAGCGCGATGGGCAGATCGCCCAGGGCGGCCGGATCCTGGCGCATCTCCTCCGGCAGACGAACCACCAGGTCGAACCGGCGGTCGCCCTCGAACAGCTGGCCCGCCTCCTCGCCGCCGATCGCGGTGGCGACGGTGTCCTGCACGTCGGACGGGTTGAGGCCGTAGTTGGCCAGCGCCTGCCGGTCCGGCTCGACCGTGAGCAGCGGCAGCCCGGTCACCTGCTCCGTCTTGACGTCGGACGCCCCCTCGACCTGGCTCATCACCTGTTGCACCTGCGCGGCCGTGCGCACGAGCTGGTCGAGGTTGTCGCCGTAGATCTTGATTGCGACGTCCGCGCGAACGCCCGAGATGAGCTCGTTCGTGCGCATCTGGATGGGTTGCGTCACCTCGTAGTTGTTGCCCGGTATGGTCTCCAGCAGCTCCTGGATCTCGGCGACAAGCTGGTCCTTGGGCTTGCCCGGATCAGGCCAGTCGTCGCGATCCTTGAGCATCACGAAGGTATCGGCGATCGAGGGAGGCATCGGGTCGCTGGCCACTTCGGCCGTGCCGATCTTGCCGAATACACGCTTGACCTCCGGCACCTTCGCCAAGGCCTTCTCCAGCTTTTCCTGCATCTCGAGCGACTGCGTCAGGCTCGTGCCCGGAATGCGCAGCGCCTGGACCGTCAGGTCCCCCTCGTCCAGATTGGGAATGAACTCCGAGCCCAGGCGCGTGGTGAGCAGGCCGGTCAGGACGACCAGCCCGAGCGCCGAGCCGATCACCGGCCACCGGTGCCGCAGGGTCCAGGACAGCAGCGGCGCGTAGCGCCGCGAGAACCAGGCCATCACCTTGTTCTCGTGTTCCGCCACGCGGCCGCCCAGGAACAGCGCGATCGCCGCCGGCACGAAGGTGAGGGAGAGGAGGATCGCGCCGGTCAGTGCAAGGACGACCGTGATGGCCATGGGATGGAACATCTTCCCCTCGATTCCGGAGAGGGCGAAGATCGGGAAATACACGGCCGTGATGATGCCCACGCCGAACAGGCTGGGGCGGATCACCTCGGCGGTGGCCGATGCCGTCGCATCGAAGCGCTCCTCGTCGGTCATGGTCCGGCCCAGGCGCTGCTGGAGTTCGCCGAAGCGCTTGAGGCAGTTCTCGATGATGATGACCGCGCCGTCGACGATCAGGCCGAAGTCGAGCGCGCCCAGGCTCATGAGGTTGCCCGATACTCCGCCACGCACCATGCCGGTCAGGGTGAACAGCATCGCCAGAGGAATGACCGCCGCGGTGATGAGCGCAGCCCGGATGTTGCCGAGCAGCAGGAACAGCACCACGATCACCAGCAGCGCGCCCTCGACCAGGTTCTTGGCGACGGTCTTGATCGTGCGATCGACGAGCGAGGTCCGGTCGTACACGGGCTCGGCGCGCACCCCCTTGGGGAGGCTGGCATTGGCAGCCGCGAGCTTCGCGCCCGCGGCCTGCGAGACGTCCCGGCTGTTGGCCCCCACGAGCATCACTACGGTGCCGACGACGACCTCCTCGCCGTTCTCGGTCGCCGCACCGGTGCGCAGCTCCTTGCCTTCGCCGACGGCCGCGACGTCGCGCACGCGGATCGGTACGCCCTCGCGCCGGTCCAGCACGATGTTGCGGATCGCCTCGAGGTCATCGACTTGGCCAGGGACACGGACGAGCAACTGCTGACCGTTGCGTTCGATGTACCCGGCGCCGACGTTCTGGTTGTTGGCGGCCAACGCGGTGACGATGTCCTCCAGCGTGAAGTCCAGCGACACCAGCACGGCAGGATCCGGCGTGATGTGGATCTGCCGCTCGTAGCCGCCGATGGTGTTGACCTCCGTCACGCCCGGCACGTTGCGAAGCTGCGGGCGGATCACCCAGTCCTGCAGGGTGCGAAGATCAGTCGCCGTATAGGGCGAGCCATCCTTCTTGCGGGCGCCGGGCTCGGCTTTCACCGTGTACATGAAGATCTCGCCCATGCCGGTGGCGATCGGGCCCATCATCGGTTCCAGCCCGGGCGGCAGTTGCGACCGGGCCTGCTGCAGGCGCTCGGACACCTGTTGCCGCGCGAAGAAGATGTCGGTCCCGTCCTTGAACACGACGGTCACCTGCGAGAGCCCGTAGCGCGAAAGCGAGCGGGTGTAGTCCAGGCCCGGGAGCCCGGCGACCGCCGTCTCGATCGGAAAGGTGACGCGTTGCTCGGCCTCGAGCGGCGAATAGCCCGGTGCCTCGGTGTTGATCTGGACCTGGACGTTGGTGATGTCGGGGGTCGCCTCGATCGGCAGCTTGGTGAAGCTCCACACGCCGACGCCCACGAGCGCCAGAGTGAGAACCAGCATCAGCCACCGATGCGCGATCGCGACTCGGATGATTTTCTCGAGCATGGTCGCGGCCGCCTCAGTGGTCGTGTTCGGCGGTCGACTTCTCGATGTCCGCCTTGATGAGGAAGCTCTGCTCGGTCACGACGACCTCGCCCGGCTTGAGGCCCGAAAGCACCTCGACGCGGCGTGCGTCGCGCTTGCCCAGCCGCACGACCCGCTGCGTGTATTTCTCGCCCGCGACGACATAGACCACGTCTTCCTCGCCGGCCTTCTGCACGGCCGTCAGCGGAATCGTCATGGCCGTGGCCTGTTGGTCCACCGTGATGCGAGCACGTACCGCCGAACCCGGGCGCCACATGCCGTCCGAATTCCTGATCCGTGCCCGGGCGACCGTGCTCTGGCTGGCGGTGGCCGTGCTGGGCAGGATGCGTTCGATGCGGGTCTCGGCGGTCTCGCCATCGCTCATGCGCGTGATGACCACGGCGTTGCCGGGGCCGATGTGTTGCGCATCCCGGCCGAAGACATGCAGGTCGACCCACAGGTCGCCGAGATTGGCGATCTCATACAGGGCGAAGCCTTCGGTGGCGACAGCGCCCACCGATGCGTCGCGCGCGAGGACGACGCCCGAGATCGGCGCGCTCACCGTGTAGGTGGTCAGGCTCAGGTTGCTCTCGATCGTGGCCAGCGGCTGCCCGGCACGCACCGTATCGCCGACGTTCGCGCGCAGCGCTCGGATCGGCCCCGGGAAACGGGCCTGCACCTTCGCGATGCTGCCCTCGACCGGCGTCAGCAGGCCCTGCACCTCGTGCTGGTCGGCGATCGTCCCCTGCCCGACCCGCTCGGACCGGACGCCATTGGCGGCGGCGCGCTGCGCGGGCATGGTGGTCGACGGCACTTCATCCGCGTGGCCGCCGCCTTCCTCGCCCTCGCCCTCCGCGTGGCCGGCCTCGCCCTCCGCATGCTCCTCGCCCTCAGCATGCTCGCTGGCCTCTGCGCCTCCCCTGTTTTCCGCGGGGGTCGACTTGTCGCCGCAGCCGGCCAGAAGCAGGGCATAGGCCAGTGCGGACAGGATCAGAACGGGGCGCCTCATGGGGTCTCTCCGGATACGCGCTCTGCGGGGGCCGCCACGAAGGGCTGGCCGGTCAGGCGCTGGATTTCGATCAGGGCGCGCTGGGCTTCCAGCGCGGCTTCGAGTTGTTGCTTGCGGGCATTGGTGCGTTCGGACTGCAACTGCGCCCATTCGAGATAGCTGATGGCGCCCGCGCGGTATGCCCGCTCGGCAGCCGCCTCGGCGCGACCGAGCTTGGGGATCACGTCGCTAGCGAGCCGGCGCACCTCGAGCTGCGCGGACAGGTAGCGCGCATGCGCGTCGGCGAGCGTCGAATACAGCGAGATGTTGCGGCTCTCGCGCTCGATCTCGAGCAGCGCGAGCTCGGCCTCCGCCACCCGGATTTCGGGCTGCGCGCGGGTGCGTGCCCCCAGAGGCATGGAGGCGCTGGCCACGAAGCCGAAGTCGTCCGTCGCCTGGAGCCGGCGCACGCCGACCTGCCAGTCAATGTCCGGGGTCGCCTGCGTGCGAGCCAGCTGCAGCCGCGCTTCGCGGATGCGCTGTTCGCCGGCGAATTGGGCGATCTCGGGCGTGCGGGCGAGCCATGTCGTCAACTCGTCGAAGCCCGACACCTTCGGCAGCGCCATGGGATTGGTCGCGACCACTTGAAAATTCGGGTCGCGCTCGCCCCACAGGGCGGCCAGATGCTGCCGCGCGCCGGCCTCGCGCTGCACGGCGCGGGCCCGTTCCAGCTCGGCGCGGGCGAGCATGGCCTCGGCGGTAAGTACGACCGATTCGGGTGAGGCGCCGGCATTCAGCCGCTCCCGGGCACCTGCGACGGTTCGGCGGCGCTGCGCGATGTCAAGGTCGGCGATTTCGCGCTGCTTTTGCGCCGAAACGACGGCGAGGTAGCGCCTCGCCACTTCCGCCAGGAGGTCGAGCCGCTTGGCCTCCCGCTGGATCGCCAGCGAGTCGATCCGCGACTGCACCAGCGCGCGGCGGGCGTCGAGCTTGCCGCCGCGTTCAAGGACGGATGCGAGAGTGAGGGTCAGCTCCGCGCCCGACAGGCCGCTCGCCTCGCCGGTCCCGAGCATGTTCTCGGCCGATGCGCCGACCACGAGCGGCGGCCTGAAGCTCGCCCGGTCGAGTTCCGCATTCAATACGTTGCGCTGGCCGCCGGCCAGTCGCAAATCAGGGTGTGCCTGCCCGACGCGCGCAAACGCATCGTCAAGGGTCAAACGGTCGGCAGCGGATGCAGAAAGGGTGAACAGCATCGCTGCGACGCACGCGGCCGTAGCCGCGAATCGCGATCGCATGGGGGAAACTCCAGGGAAGATGAGACGAAAAGCGGTGCGCCGCGTTAACCGGCGCGTTCGTCAGCCCGCGATGGGAGGTCGGAACGGCGAGACGCGGGCGCCCGAACCGGGTGGCGCCACCTCGGGGCGCACCGCGAGCGAACTGCGCGGCATTACGGCGGGGATGAACAGCCCATCCGCCATGGCCACCGACAGCTGGGCGCAACAGTGCGCGAAATGGAGCAGGGCGTGCCCGACCGAGCGTTCTTCGGGCCCGGCGTCCGCGGCCGGTCCGCCCGCTTCGATGACATGAGCATGCCGACCGCTAGGATCATGCGCCAGTTCGTGCGCCTCTCCGATCGCAGCTAGCACAGGCCGGGCCACCATGCTGAGCACGAGCAGCGCCAACGCGAGCACGCGAAGCGTGTTTCTCCAGCGGGGGCCATTCCAGCTCAGCACGGTGGATAGGTTAGGCGATCATCAAGCTGAACACTATTTCAAAAGGGTGGGTGCCGACCGCCGGGTCTGGAGCAACCGCTCGGCGATGGCAGGCTCTACCAAGCACCTAGCTCGACCCGTTGGGCGTCGGGCCGCCGCGACGCGCGCGGCGCGCTTCCACCAGGATCGACGCGGCTTCCTTGACGACGTAGAGCCCGATCAGGGTGCCGATGACGTAGTCAGGAATAGGTGAACGCAGCCAAAACACGAGCATGCCCGCCACGATCACACCCACGTTTGCGACGATGTCCGCGCGCGTGAATATCCATGTGGCCCGGAGATGCACCTCGCCGGACTTGAGCGGAGCGAGCATCCGAAGGACCGACATGTTCACGATGAGCGACACGGCGGCCGTGCCGATCATCCACCCGCTGGCCGGCTCGGCGCCGTAGACCACGCGACGTCCCACCTCGAACAGGACGCCCAGGCCGAGCAGCAGCAGGGCGATGCCGCTGAGCGTGGCCGCGTTGGCCTTGAAGCTCGCGGTGCGGCCGATGGCGACCAGGCCGATGGCGTAGGCAGTGGCGTCCGACAGCATGTCGAGCGCATCGGCGAGCAGGCCTGTGGACTGGCCGATCCAGCCCGCAATACCGCCGACGACGGCCATCGTCGCGTTGAGGGCAAGCGCGATTGTCAGGATCTTGCGCTCCTGAGCATTTTTCGCTTCGTGGTGGCAGCCGCAGTCACTCATCGGCGGGGTTCCAGAAAGGGACGGATTTCATCGGTAACTGGCATCGAGCGCAGCGCGCCGACTCATGCACCACCGGTATTGCCGCTAGGCATCCATGCCCAGGGGCGAAGTACCGCAATCATGCAGCACCTCTCGGAGGCTCGTGCGCGGCAGGCATGGCCTTTGCGCCACGCGCATTGGCGACGAAGCCGAAGATGGCGATCGCCGCGACCGCGAGCTGGGCGAGGATCGACTGCCACGTCGGGTAAAGGCCCAGCCACTCGATCTGTGGCACGGCAACCAAGGCCTGGCTGATCCAGCCGGCTTCCTGCAGCGCCGCCACCGCCTTGCCCACGAGGACCACGGCAAGGACGGCGATCAGGATCGAGCTGAAGCGGAAGAACTGGCCGATCGGCAAACGCGTTCCCAGTCGCAGCAGCGCGAATGCGATGAGGGCCAGGACGACCAGGCCCAAGCCCAGCCCGGCGAGGATCGCGGAGCTGTCGTGTTCGTTCCACATCGCGGCGTAGAACAGGATGGTCTCGAAGACCTCGCGGTATACCGCGACGAACGACAGCACGAACAGGAAGGTCGCGGAACGTCGTGTGAGCGCCGCGGACATCTTCTCCTGCAGGTACTGCTGCCAGCGGCCGGCCATGCTCTTCTGGTGCATCCAGATCCCGACGCTGAGCAGGACGATCGCCGCGAACAGTGCCGACAGCCCTTCGGTGACCTCCCGCTCCGCGCCACTAATGCTGACTGCATACGTCGCGATGGCCCACGTTACGCCGCCCGCCAACAGTGCACCAATCCATCCGGCATGCACGTACGGCAGCACATCCCTGCGCTCGGCCTTGCGCAGGAAGGCGATCATGCCGATGACGATCAGCAGGGCTTCGACCCCTTCGCGCAAGAGGATGGTGAAGCTGCCCAGGAACGCTGTGGTGGTGCTATTGCTCCGGTCGGCAAGCGCCGACTCGCTGCGGTCCAGCAGCTGTCCGACCGCTGCGGCCTGAGCTTCGACGGCGGAGGTCGGTGCGCCCTCGCCGATCCTGGCGCGAAGGGTCGCCATGGCGGACTCGATCTGTCGGAGAAGCTTGCGGTTCCGCGACCCGAGCTGCGGCTCGACAGGCTCGACACCGTCGAGATACGCGGACAAAGCCAGTGCCGACGCCTGCCCCCGGTCACCCGACCGGTAGGCGGCAACGCTCTGCTGCAGGCGCTGACGGGCCAGCGCTAGAGATGCATTGCTGTTGACCGGCGAGGAGGCGGCCACGGCACTCGGCTCACCACGCAGATAGGCGGTGATCGCGCGCGCCCTGTCCGCTCCCAGCGTTTTCGAGATGTCGGCTTCGGTAGCGCCCGATAACGCAGCCAGGTCGGGAAATACGCGACGCACCTGCTCGTTGTCTGCCCAGACCGCCGCACCCTGTTCCCGGGCCGCCGCGTCGTACGCCAGTCCGCCGGTGTAATAGGCCAAGGCCCATCGATCATCGTTTGACAGATGGGCGTAGCTCATCATCGCGGTGCCCGGCAGTCCTTGCGAAATGACCTGGTAGAGCGACAGCGGGCTGCGGTGCTTTGCACGGTCGGCGTCGGTGAAGGCGATCGGGGGCGGATCCATGCCGGCGGCAGCGGGACCATCGCCTCGGCCGGTCGCGCCATGGCACGCGGTGCACTGCTGGGCGTACAGGGCCGCGCCCCGCGCCAGATCGGGGACAGCCGCGGGCGCGGCCTCGATCCTGTAGACGGTCAGGAGCTCCGACGCCAAGGCACCTGCGCTGCGGGCGATCTGCTCTGCGTCAGCGCGCTCGGCCACCAGCCCTTCCAGTTGCTTGGCATTCGCAAGGCGCGCCGCGTGCCCCGCGCCCGGCGGTAATGCGGCCAGCTTCGCGCTGACGGATGCGGTGAACTCCCGCATCTCCGCGTATTCGCCCGCGTCGACCACCTCACCGCTCTGGATCGCCGCGGGGTAGTCGACCGCGATGTAGTCGAGCAGCTGCCATGCCTGCCGCGCCTCGGCCGCCGGGTCGGCCGCCCGTGCCGAACGAGCGGAGGCCAGCCCCACCACGGCAAGGAGGGCGGACAGTACGCAGCGCCAGGCAATCGGGGACATCGACTTTTCACGCTTCGACGGAGCCGGCATCGTAGAGTCCGTAGCGACTACAGAGTCAAGGGATCCGAGCGTGAAGATCAGCGAAGCCTCCCAGGCAAGCGGCTGCCACCTGGAAACGATTCGGTACTACGAGCGGATCGGCCTCATGCCGGCGCCAACCCGGACGGGCAGCGGGTACCGGTCGTATTCGGAGCAGGACGTGGAGCGTCTGCGCTTCATTACCCGGGGTCGGGATCTGGGCTTCAGCCTGGACGAGATCCGAAGCCTGATGCGGCTGGACCAGGACGGCGACCTGGCGTGCGAGGACGTCACCCGCCTCGCGCAGCAGCACCTGATCGACGTCCAGGAACGCATTCGCGACCTGCAGCGCGTGGCGCGCGAGCTGGAGCGCACCATCAGCAGCTGCGGCGGCGGCGTTCGGGCCCAGTGCACCATCCTCGACGCCCTCAAGCACTCTCCTGCCCCGGGCGAGGCGGCGTGATGCGCATCGCCCTGGCCCAGTACGACTTCCCGGTCGGAGACATCACCGGCAACGTCAGGCGCATCCAGACGCTCATCGAGCAGGCGCGCGACGCACACGGGGCTGACCTGATCGTCTTCCCCGAACTCTGCGTCAGCGGCTATTCGCCGGAGGACCTGCTGTTTCGCCCCCAGTTCCTCGCGGAGTGCGACACGGCCGTGCGGGCCATTGCGCATTCGACGCAGGGCATCGTCGCGGTCGTCGGTTGGCCGGAGGCGGCGGGAAGCGTGGTCTACAACGCTGCGAGCGTCATTCGCGACGGGCGCATCGAAACGACCTACCGCAAGCGGGATCTGCCCAATCACGCTGTTTTCGACGAACGCCGCTACTTCGAGACCGATCCGGACGGGGGCGTTTGCGTCTTCCAGGTCGGCCCGGTTCCAATTGGCCTGTTGATTTGCCAGGACCTGTGGGGTCTGGAGCCGATGGCCGAGACCACCGCGGCGGGTGCGCGCCTGGTGCTCGTGCCGAACGCCTCGCCTTTCGAACGCCACAAGCATGCCGAGCGCGATGCGCTCCTTGCCGAGCGTGCGCGGGACAACGGGACTGCCATCGCCTACGTCAATGTCGTGGGCGGGCAGGACTCTACGGTTTTCGATGGGGCGTCGCTGCTGGCAGACGCCCGCGGTGCGGTCGCCCCGGCTGCCACCGCGTTTGAGGAACACCTGCTGATCACGGACTTCGACCCGGAACTGCAGACCTTCACGCCGATCGCCTGGCCACGCAGCGCGGATGAAAGCGAGGACGGCCTGATGTACCAGGCGCTGGTCATCGGCACTCGCGACTACTGCAAGAAGAATGGGTTCGACAAGGTGATCCTGGGCCTCTCAGGTGGGATCGACTCGTCACTGGTGCTCGCGATCGCCGCCGACGCACTGGGCGGCAGCAACGTCACCGCGGTGCGCATGCCCTCGCGCTACACGGCGGAGCTCTCGAACGATCTGGCCTCGGCGCAATGCGAAGCGCTGGGCGTGCCGATGCTGACGCTGCCGATCGAGACGCCTTTCCAGGCATATCTGGATACGCTCGCGCCGGTGTTCAAAGGCGCGGCTATCGATATCACTGAGGAGAACCTGCAGGCGCGCATCCGCGGAGCGATGCTGATGGCGCTGTCCAACAAGCTCGGCGGATTGGTGCTGACCACAGGCAACAAAAGCGAATACGCGGTCGGATACGCCACGATCTACGGTGACATGGTCGGCGGCTATGCACCGCTCAAGGACGTCTACAAGACCGAGGTCTACCGCCTCGCGCACTGGCGCAACACCGTGGGACCCCTCGCGATCCCCCAGGGCGTCATCCAGCGCGCTCCCTCCGCGGAGCTGCGGCCCGATCAGAAGGACCAGGACTCATTACCGCCCTACGATGTCCTGGACGCGCTGCTCTTCAGGCACATCGATCAGGAACAGTCGCGCGCCGAGATCGTCGCTGCCGGTTTTGACGAGCAGCTCGTCGACAAGATCCTGCGATTGGTTCGCATCGCGGAGTGGAAACGGCAGCAGGCTGCCCCTGGACCCAAGGTCAGTCGACGCGCATTTGGGCGCGAACGGCGATACCCGATCTCCAATGGTTTCCGCTACTGATGGGCGTAGTACCGGTGGTTCACAGCCTTGCCGCAGGCATAGCACCGCCGAAATGCGCCGCCGCGATTGGCGCGCCCCTCGCGCTCGTGTCCCAACGGGCCACCGCACGTGACGCACGACGGGCCGATCCCGCGCTCCCAGCGCCATAGCCGATAACTTGCGGCGCCTAGGAGCAGAAAGCCCACTCCCGCCATCGCGATCGGTACCCACCGGAGCATGTCGAACAAGCCTGCAGCCAATGGCCCTCGATTCAAGCCGGCAAGTCCTGCGGCCGACACCAGCGCTCCGGCGAATAGCACTGCACCGGGTAGACACGCTCTCACCAACATCCACGCACTTCTGTCCATACCCACACCCCTGAGTTGATCCCTTATCGCATCCTCCTTGCAGCCGTCTCAAAATCTGCGACGCCTGGCTGCAGCCTAGAGCCGTCGCTGGGGCGCGGCTCGCTCCGGTGCAACAATGCAGGCACCTCGAGACGCAGCCGCGGAAGTGTTGGGTAATTCCTAAGCAAACCGGACCAGATCTGAGAGGATTTGGTCATGAAGCGATGCCCGGAGTGCGGAGGATGTCGGCACTATCGGTTGGGTGATGGGCGATTGAAGTGCCGGGCCTGTGGCTTGCGTTTCAGCTGGACCTCGGTCTGGGACTCGGTGCGTTTGCCGATGGCCACAAAGCAGCGCCTGCTGGAGCTGTTCGTGCTGGGCGTTCCGTCCTACCGGCAGCGTTTCCTGTCCGATACCAGCGCGGCCTCAAGGGAGCGCTTCTATCGCCTGCTGCGGGCCTGCTGCGCCCAGGTCGAGCAGTTGCGGGAGCCGTTCGAAGGTGCCGTCGAACTGGACGAAACCACGTTTGGTGGCGCCAGAAAGGGCAAGCGGGGCTGGGGCGCGGCGGGCAAGGTGATCGTCTTCGGGCTGATCAAGCGCAATGGCCGGGTCAAAGCGCTGCCGATCCCGGCGCACGACCGCGTATCAGTCATGCGCGAGATCGAGGCCCACACGCGGGAGGGTGCGCTCTACTACACCGACGAGTGGCAGGCCTATGCCACGCTCAAGCTGCGCGGCGAGCATGTGATGATCCGCAAGGAGAAAGGCCGGCCGGTCGGGCGCGAGCACATCAACGGCATCGAAGGCTTCTGGAGCTATGCCAAGAACTGGCTCTATCCCTACCGCGGCGTACCCCGCGAATACTTCCACCTGTACCTGGCCGAGGTTTGCTACCGGTTCAATCACCGGGACGAGAACCTGAAACCCTTGCTGCTCAAGCTCTTGAAGCAGACATCGATCCAGGAACTGGGCCCAACTTTGGTCCGGAAAGCTTAGGAATTACCAAGTGTTGTCCGATGGGCTCGTCACGTTGAGTGACCTTGGGGTCGACCGAGAAGGAAGCCATGAATGGGCCTGTCAGACCGCAGCAATCTGCTTTTCAGCAATCTCGACCTTCGCGCATCGCTTGATGCACGCCGCCAGGCGATCGATAGCGAAGTGCGCGCGCTCGACCCCAACCGGCTTTTGAACACATCACCTGACGACCTTGCCCGCTTCTTCGTCGAGAAGTACCACATGGAGCCTCCTGCGCTTTACCGGGACCAGTGGAGCGTCGAGTCGAAAGAGGAAACCGAGACGAGGGAGGACTACGGTCACCGGTTCACTGCAACGGTCCGGCGGCTTTACGTGCACATTCCGTTCGTTGGGGACCGGGACCTCTTCATGTCGCGGGCGAGCACCTTCACGATGTCGCCGCCTCGAGGGGTCGTCGGAGCGCAGACGCTGACCTTGGCGTTTACGCCTGGCCAGCAGGGAGGGCCCGAGGCGGTCCGTGCTTTGATCGATCGCGAGATCGACGAAGTGGAGCGGCACCTCGCATGGATCAGGAATGACCTGGAGGCCTATAACGGCTCTCTGGGTGCGATTGCCGACCAAGCGATCCGCCGACGACGCGAGCAAGTCCTCCACCAGCAGGGCCTGGTCGCTGGACTCGGCATCCCGTTGCGTGAGCGTGCAAGCGCACCGGAGACGTATGTCGTTCCTGCCGTGCGCAGGAAGGCACTGCCTACGTTGCCGGCGGCCTCGACTGCGCCGTTCAAGCCGGAGCCTGTCCTGGCGATGGAGCATTACGACCACATCCTCGACGTGATCCAGAACATGACGACCGTCATGGAGCGCAGCCCGGCGACCTTCGCGTGGATGGACGAGGAGTCCCTTCGCGACCACTACCTCGTACAGCTGAACGGCCACTACCAAGGTACCGCGACGGGAGAGACGTTCAACAACCTGGGCAAGACCGACATCCTGATCCGGGAGCAGGACAGGAACATCTTCATTGCCGAGTGCAAGTTCTGGAAAGGCGCCAAGGGCTACGCGGCGACGATCGACCAGTTGCTCGGCTATTCCGCCTGGCGCGATACCAAGACCGCAATCGTCGTCTTCAATCGAAACAGGGATACGACGAAAGTGCTGGAGGAGGTCAAGAAGACCACCGAGGCCCACGCGAACTACAAGCGGACGCTTGCCTGGACCCACGAGTCCGGGTACCGGTTCGTGATGCACCACCCGGCCGATAGCAATCGCGAGCTGACCATGACCGTGCTCGTCTTCGATATTCCCGCGCCGGCTCCACGCGGTGCGGGCACCCCTGCGCCCGCAACTAGGGCGTAGATCACCCCACCAGTGGGCGGTCTGCGGCGATCAGACACGCGACAAGGAAGGAGCAAACCCTCTCCCTAGATGTGCAGGGCCCAGCCGTTCACCGCCATCGCAGCTTCCTTCAGGGCCTCCGGGAGCGTGGGATGGGCGTGGCAGCTGCGCGCCACGTCGTCCGCCGATCCGTTGAACTCCATCGCGACGACGGCCTCATGGATGAGCGAGCCCGCCTCCGGGCCCACGATGTGTACGCCAAGAATGCGGTCCGTCTCCGCGTGCGCCAGCACCTTGGCGAGCCCGTCGGTCTGCGCCTTGGCACGTGCACGCGCGCTGGCGCTGAAGGGGAATCGCCCCACCTTGTATGGGATGCCTGCAGCCTTGAGCTGCTCCTCCGTCTGACCGACCGAGCCCACCTCGGGTGCCGTGTAGATCACGGCCGGGATCGTCCCGTAGTTCACATGCCCCGGCAGTCCCGCCAGCTGCTCGATCAACGCAACACCCTCTTCGCTCGCCTTGTGCGCGAGCATCGCGCCACCGATGACATCGCCGATCGCGTAGATCCCTTCGACATTCGTGCGCCAGTGGTCGTCGACCTTGATGAAGCCCTTCGCGTCTTGCTCGACACCGAGCTGCTCAAGATTCAAGCTCTTGATGAACGGACGACGCCCGATCGAGACGAGGACGCGGTCCGCTCGGAGCAACTCCTTGGCACCGCCGCTGGCGGGCTCGATCGCGAGCTCGACGTCGTCGCCGCTCAGCGTCGCGGCGACGACCTTCTGGGAGAGACGGAACTCGAACCCTTGTGACTTCAGTGCCTTGTGCAGCACTGTGGCTGCCTCGGCATCCATCCCGGGGGTGATCCGATCGAGGTACTCGACGACGGTGACTTTGGCGCCCAAACGGCGCCAGACGGAACCAAGTTCCAGGCCTACATAGCCTGCACCGATCACTACTAGGTGCTTGGGCACCTCAGGAAATGAGAGTGCCCCTGTAGACGAGACGACTCGATCCTCGTCGATCTCGACACCGCGAAGCGGCGAACTGTCGGAGCCCGTTGCGATGATGACGGACCGGCCCGAGATCGTCTGCGCATGCCCTGCGTCGTCCGTGACCTCCACTTGACCGGACGCTACGATCTGACCGTTGCCCTGCAGACGGGTCACGCCATGCTTCTTGAACAGGAAGTCGATTCCAGTGCCTAGCCCGGCGACGACGTCGTCCTTGTGAGCCAGCAGCCGGGCAAGGTTGACCCGCAGGCCATCGAACTCGACGCCATGAGTGGCAAACTCGCTGGACGCCGCATGGAAGCGCTCGGTCGACTCGAGCAGGGCCTTGGACGGATGCACCCGATGTTCAGGCATGTTCCACCCAGGCGCCGTCGCCGTTCGACGCAGGCGACCTTCAAGCCTAATTGCGCGCCCCGGATCGCAGCCGGGTATCCGCCCGGTCCACCGCCAATAATGACGACGTCGTAAGTCTCGGCCATGCGTGGGGCTCCGTAGATTGACCGTGTCAATCCTGAGGTCTGGAGCCGCTACAGAGTCAAGCGGCCATTGAACGCCGGCTTAGCCCAACGCCTGCGGAGCCTAGCTGGCTATTCCGGGCTTCCAGCGGTCAGGAGTCGCACCTCAGGCTCGCGCAGTTCGATGGGCAAGCAAATCCCACAAGGCCACCAGGATCATGAGCGTCAGACCCGGATAGAGCAGGAATCCGGTGCGGACGCTCATACCCCGCATGACGAATACCGCCGCCAAGACGAGCAATGGGCCAAGGACGCTGAGGATCCCGCGAAGCATGCTGCGATGCCTGCGCCAGCTGATGACGTTCGCCAGCAGCGCAACCAAGGCAAAAAGCGGCAGCAGGATGCGAATGAACATCCCTTCGTACTGGCTGAGGAAGCCCAGGCCCAACGCAGCGCCCAAGCTGCCCAGCGCTGGAAAGCACGCAGCGCACCCAATGGCCGAGACGATCGCGCCGATAACGCCGGCCTTGTCGGCGGCCCGAGCAACGGGCGGGGGGTTCTGTTCGTTCATAGCGCTGCTCGAATCCATTGGTGCGAGGCTCAACCGGCGCAGCACGACAGCTGGCCGACGTCCTTGAAGAAGGTTTGCGCGCACAACTTCAGCGCTTCCACCATCGTCAGGTAAGGGAACAGCTGGCCCGCGAGGTCCTGGACCGTCATGCCGGCGCGGATCGCCAAGGCGGCTGACTGGATGATCTCGCCGGCCTCGGCGCATACCGCCTGCACGCCCAAGATCTTGCCCGTACCCGCCTCGGCCACGATCTTCACGAAGCCGGTGGCGTCGAAATTCACGAGCGCCCGCGGCACGTTGTCCAGGGTCAGGACGCGAACCTGCGTCTCGATGCTGGTGAGGTGGGCTTCCATCTCGCTATAGCCCACCGTCGCGATCTGGGGGTCGGTAAACACGACGCCGGGCACGATCGACAGATCGAGCACCGCGTCGCCGCCGGTCATATTGATCGCTGCCCGAGTTCCGCCGGCCGCTGCGACATACACGTACTGCGGCTGGTCGGTGCAGTCGCCCACCGCGAAGATGTGGGGCGCACTCGTGCGCAGGCTTGCGTCGACAATGACGGAGCCCCGTGCACCAAGGTGCACGCCGACGTGTTCGAGCCCGAGGTCCGCTGTATTGGGTGTACGGCCCGTTGCCACCAGCAGCCGGTCCCCACGAACCTCGCCGTTGTTAGTCGCCAGGACGAACTCGTCGCCGCTGTAGGCGATCTCGTTCGCCTGGGTGTGTACTAGCACCGTGATGCCCTCGGCTGCCAGCGCAGCAGTGATCGTGTCACCGACCAGCGGGTCTTCCCGGAAGAAGAGTGTGCTCCGCGCAAGCATCGTCACCTGGCTGCCCAGTCGCGCGAACGCCTGTGCGAACTCAACGGCAACGACTGAGGAACCGATGACGACCAGCCGGTCGGGGAGCACGTCGCTCTCGAGTGCGTCTGTGGACGTCCAGTACGGCGTACCCGCGAGCCCCGGAATCGGCGGGACGGCAGCGTGGGCGCCGGTCGCGATCAGAGCCCGGTCGAATGCGACTTCCCGCGTGCCGCCGTCTGCCAGCGCTACGGTGAGGGTGTGCGCATCCTTGAACCGTGCCGTGCCACGCACGAGCTCGATGTTCGGGTTCCCCTCAAGGATGTTCTCGTACTTAGCTGCACGCAGCTCCTCAACACGCGCCTGCTGCTGCGCGAGCAATACGCCCCGGTCGATCTTCGGCCGTGCCGCTTCGATGCCCTCATCAAACGGGCTGTGACGCCGGCTCTGTGCGACGTGGGCCGCACGGATGAAGATCTTCGACGGGACGCAGCCGACGTTGACGCACGTGCCCCCGGTCACCCCCCGCTCGACGAGCGTCACTTTCGCACCCGACTCGGCAGCGCGGATCGCCGCAGCAAACGCCCCAGCTCCGCTGCCGATGATGGCCACGCGCAACGCGCTATCGGACGTGGACGCGGATACGCAGCAGTCGGCCGCCTCCACTGCCGCGCCTTCGATGGAGGTGCGGTAACCCAGCGCTGCGATCTGTGAGGCGAGCGCCGACGCGTCAAGCCCGTTGCCGCGGATACGAGCAAGCCCATCGGGATAGGAGACTTCCGCGCCCTGGACGCCTAGCGTCTTTTCTAATGCTGTCTGGATGCGCTGCGCACAGCCGCCGCAGGCCATGCCGGCGACTCGCACCATGATTTCGTCTGTCGACGCCATGCTTACTTCACGCTCGCCGGAAAGCCGACATCCGTCGAAGCCTTTGCAAGCGCCTTGGCGTCGGTCTTGGTGTCGTCGAAAGACACCACAGCGAGCTTGGTCTTGAAGTCGACCTCGGCGCTACGCACACCCGGAACCCGCTTGAGCGCAGCCTTCACCGTGATTGGGCATGTCACGCAGGACATGTTTTTCACCGCGAGTGTCACGGTGCGATCGGCCGCCTCGGCGGTGCCAACGACAGCAGCCAGGGCCAGTGTCAGAGCCAACAGTGCAGTCTTCATGGGAGATGCCTCAGAAAAGGTATGGAACGACGTAGGGATAGGCGATGGCGACCAGCACCAGAACAGCGACAGCCCAGAAGATGCCCTTATAGATCGTCCGATTACGGGGGGCGGCGCAGACGTCGCCCGGGTTACAGGCCGCTTGCGGCCTGAAGATCCGGCGATGGGCGAAGAACAAGGCGACGAGTGCAATGCCGATGCTGTACGGGCGAAAGGGCTCCAGGACCTGCAGCTGCCCCACCCAGGCGCCGCTCAGGCCAACCGAAACCAGCAGCAGTGGGCCCAGGCAGCAGGCGGAGGCGAGAAGCGCCGCCACACCCCCGGCGGCAAGGACTGCCGCGTTCTTTTTTTCGTCAGCCATAAAGCCCATCCGGTAATTCGTAGGTCGACCCTACTTCCGTAGTGGAGTACGGAGTCAATACCCAATCTAGTCGCTCGTTCAGGCCTTCCGCGCTAGGCTGAGTCCGTAGCTAACTACGGAAGCGACGAGATGTCCGAGGCACTGGTAAATCTCACGATCGGTCGGATGGCGGCAGAAACCGGTGTAGGTATCGAGGCCATCCGGTACTACCAGCGACGGGGTCTTCTGCCGGAGCCTAAGCGGACGGATGGACGCATCCGCCGATATGGTTCGCGCGAGATCGAACGGCTTCGCTTCATCAAGGCGGCCCAGAAGATCGGTTTTTCCCTCGACGAAATCGCAAGCCTGCTTCAGCTCGACGATGGCTCCGGCTGCGGGCAGGCGCGGAAGCTCGCCTCGCGCAAGCTGGAAGAAGTTCGCGCCCGACTGGATAGCCTCAACCGCTTGGAAGGAGTGTTGTCCGAGCTCATCGGGCGTTGTGATTCCGGCCGCGGCCGCATCCAGTGTCCCCTTATTGCGGCGCTGGGGTCGGTGGATGGCCCATCTGCCAAGCGGCGCGATCAATAGTGGCCACTCCAGCCCATAGGCGACGAGGCCATCCAACCACCCGCTAAAACAGGTGCCCGCCTCCCGGCGGGCACCTGGTATCACATAGCGCGGCATGCCTCGGCGCAGCGGCGGCAGGCTTCCGCACAGCGGCGGCAGTGCTCATCGTCGTGCGCAGCGCATTGTTCAGCACACCAGTCGCATACGCGTGCGCAGAGCTCGCAGATATCGCGCGCGAATTTGCTATTGCGCGCCAAGGCATCGGCAGCCAGACGGCAGAGTGCAGCGCAGTCGACGCAACAGGCTGGGCAATCGTTGTTACTGCCTTGCCCCGTCATGTGCGAGAAGCAGGTGCCACACTCGGTTGCGCAGTCGTTGCAGGCCGCGATGCAGTCGCGGATGGCTTGGCTCAGTTCATGTTGCATGGTCGTACTCCTTTGAGTTCGGGCGAATTTCGACGCGCCCGAGACGCCGCCCCTAAGCAAGCACCCCTTAACCGCGCTCTGCAGACGTGTTCATGCGACCCCGCGAGAGCCCTCCAATAACTCCCTCGGCTCTGCAAGCGATGGCATCCGCATCTGACGTTTCCGCACAGACAAGCTCACGCGTGAAAGTAATCAGTCCTGCTTCACAAGCGCAGATAGCGTGCTTGTACCCGCGTTCTGGCTGAACTCGAATTGGACCTTGTCGCCTTCCTTGACCGCGCTTAGCAGGTCAGGCGATGCGTTGAAGGCCATCGTCATGGCCGGCCATTTGAGCGACTCGATCGGGTCGTGCGCGATCGTGACCTTCCCGTTCGCGGAGTCAATCGACTTGACAACACCAACGCCCGTTGCCTGACTCGCACCCTGCGCAGCGGTGCTACCCGCCATCTTCTGGTGGTCAGCCTCGGACATGTTCATGTCGGCGGCCGAAGGACTGGGCTGAGCGGGCGCTGTTGCCGCGTTTGAGCTGGCCGGCGTCGCCGCCACATCCGACTCCGCGTTTCCGCTGTCTTGGGCGCAGCCGGCGAGCAGGGC
The DNA here is from genome assembly GCF_004344885.1 of Lysobacter sp. N42. NCBI lineage: Bacteria > Pseudomonadati > Pseudomonadota > Gammaproteobacteria > Lysobacterales > Lysobacteraceae > Lysobacter > Lysobacter sp. N42. Next base: position 6,871 of record NZ_SKFB01000010.1, on the reverse strand, counting down.
CGCGGCGAGCAGTGCGATCTGGATCTTCATGACGACTTCCTTCTAGTTCGATGGGTGGTGGAACGGTTGGTCGGCGGCTGCTGGAAGAGGGACACGCGATGCAGCAGCCCTGCAGCACGATCGGTACGACGAGGACGAAGACGCAGGCCCAGCGCGCCGCGCCGTGCGCGCCATCGCGCTCGGCGGCCGGCTCACGGAGCCTCCCCGGTGGCGGTAGCGGGCTGTGCGGAGTTGCGTGCACGTGTGATGCGCCGGCGCTCGAGCAAGCGATACGCGGCGGGAATCACGAGCATCGACAGCAGCGGGGCGCTGAGCATGCCGCCCACCATCGGCGCGGCGATGCGCTGCATGACCTCCGAGCCCGCGCCGCCTCCGATCAGGATCGGGAACAGCCCAGCGAGGATCACCGCCACGGTCATGGCCTTCGGGCGTACGCGCTGCACGGCGCCTTCCCGGATCGCGTCGTCGAGTTCGGCGAATCCAGCGCCGGGATTGCGCGCGAGCTGCCCGTCCCACGCATGGCGCAGGTACAGCAGCATGATGATGCCGAACTCGGCCGCGACACCGGCCAGTGCAATGAAGCCGATCAGCGTGGCGACCGAGACGTCGTGCCCGAGCAGCCACACCAGCCACAACCCACCCACCAGGGCGAACGGCAGGCTCAGCATGATGATCGAGGCCTCCGCAAGCTTGCGGAACACCAGGAAGATCAGCCCGAAGATGATCAGCAACGTGGCGGGCACGACGATCAGCAGGCGCTCGCTCGCACGCTTGAGGTACTCGTACTGGCCGGACCAGCCCACCGCGTAGCCGGCCGGCATCGGCACCTGCTCGGCGACCGCTTTCTGAAGATCGCGGACGACCGAGCCCAGATCGCGATCGACAACGTCGACGTAGACGTAGTTCGTCAGCCGCGCGTTGTCGCTTCGTAGCATCGGCGGGCCGTCGGAGTAGCCGATCTCCGCCACCTGCCCGAGGGTCAGCTGCACGCCACCGGGTGCGATGACCGGCAGGTTCGCCAGCGCCTGTGGCGAATCGCGCATCTCACGCGGATATCGCACGACGACCGGATAGCGCTCTCGGCCCTGGATGGTTTCGGCGACCGGCTCGCCGCCGATGACGGTCGCGATGATCCGCTGGATATCCGCCTGGCTCAGGCCGTACCGCGCCGCCACCTCCGGGCGGGCGGTGACATCGAGATAGCGTCCGCCCGCGATACGTTCGGCCAGAGCCGAGCTCACCCCGGGCACGGTCGTAGCCACCTGCTCGATCCGGTCGCCCAGCCGGGCGAGCACCTCGACGTCCGAGCCGGAGATCTTGACGCCGATCGGGCTCTTGATGCCGGTAGCCAGCATATCGATGCGGTTGCGGATTGGCGGAACCCACAGGTTCGTCAGTCCCGGCACCTTCACCGCCGCGTCGAGCTCCTGTCGAAGCTTCTCGGGCGTCATGCCCTCTCGCCATTCGCTGCGCGGCTTGAAGGTGATCGTCGTCTCGAACATCTCAAGCGGCGCGGGGTCGGTCGCAGTCTCCGCACGGCCGGCTTTGCCGAACACGTGCTCCACCTCCGGCACGGTCTTGATCATCCGGTCGGTGACCTGCAACAGCTCGGAAACCTTGCCGGCCGACAGCCCCGGCAGCGCGGTGGGCATGTAGAGCAGCGTGCCCTCATCCAGCGGCGGCATGAATTCGCTGCCGAGCTTGGCGTAGGGGATCGCGGTCGCCATGAGCACGAGCGCCGCGGCGGCGAACGTCGAACGCGGGTGCTTGAGCACGGCCTCCAGCAGTGGGCGATAGCCGCGGATGAGGATCCGATTGAGCGGGTTCTGTGCTTCGGGCCGGATCTTGCCGCGGATCAGGTAGCCCATCAGCACAGGCACCAGCGTGATCGAGAGACCCGCACCTGCGGCCATCGCATAGCTCTTGGTGTAGGCCAGCGGCGAGAACAGGCGGCCTTCCTGCGCCTGAAGCGCAAACACCGGCACGAACGAGAGAGTGATCACCAGAAGGCTGACAAAGAGCGCCGGGCCCACCTCGATCGAGGCTTCAGCCATAAGCTTCCAGCGCTCCTCCCCCTCCGGCTCGCGCCCGGTCCGATCCTTGAAGTGCTCCAGATGCTTATGCGCGTTCTCGATCATTACGACCGCCGCGTCGACCATCGCACCGATGGCGATCGCGATGCCACCGAGCGAAAGCAAGTTCGCGCTCAAGCCCTGCTGGTGCATCACGATGAAGGCGGCAAGCACGCCCAGCGGCAGACTGATCACCGCCACGAGCGCCGAGCGCAGGTGCCACAGGAACAATGCGCAGACCAGCGCGACCACCACAAACTCCTCGCCCAGTTTGTGGGTGAGGTTGCGCACGGCTTCGTTGATCAGCTCGGACCGATCGTAGACCGGGACAATCTCCACGCCCTTGGGCAGGCTCGCCTTGAGGCCTTCGAGCTTCTCCTTCACCGCCTCGATCGCAGCGAGGGCGTTTTTCCCGGAGCGCAGGATGATGATCCCGCCGGCGACTTCGCCTTCGCCGTCGAGCTCGGTGATGCCACGGCGAAGCGCCGGGCCGCGTTGGACCATCGCGATGTCGCGGAGCAGGACAGGGATGCCGTCGGCACCAGTCATCACGGGCACCTGCTCGAAATCCTCGCGGGACTGCAGGTATCCCTCACTTCGCACCATCAGCTCGGCTTCGCCCTGCTCGATCACGGAACCGCCTGTCGCGCCGTTGGCGGATTCGATCGCCTCGATCAGGGCGGCGACGGTGATGCCACGAGCCGACAGTGCCTGCGGGTCGGGCACGATCTGCCAGGCCTGCACCATGCCGCCGATGCTGGCGACCTCGGCGATATCGGGAATCGTCTTGAGGTCGTAGCGCAGGAACCAGTCCTGCATCGCACGCAGCTGGCCAAGGTCATGCTTGCCACTGCGGTCGACGAGCGCGTACTGGTAGATCCAGCCCAGGCCCGTTGCATCCGGCCCGAGCGAAGGGCTGACCTGCGCCGGCAACCTGTCGCGTACCTGGCTCAGGTACTCAAGCACGCGTGAGCGGGCCCAGTACAGGTCCGTCTCATCGTCGAAGAGGACATAGACGAACGAGTCGCCGAAGAACGAGAAGCCACGGACCGCCTTGACGCCGGGCACGGACAGCATCGTCGTGGTCAGCGGATAGGTGACCTGATCCTCGACGATGCGCGGCGTCTGGCCCGGCCACTCGGTGCGGATGATCACCTGCGTGTCCGACAGGTCGGGCAGCGCATCCAGCGGCGTGTTCTTGACCGACCAGACGCCCACGGCTGCGAGCGCCAGCGCTGCGACCAGCACGAAGACGCGGTTCTGGATCGACGCGAGGATGATCCGCGCGATCATCGGCCGGTCTCCTTCTTCGCCTCGTCCGCATACTTGGGCACGAGCTCCATGTCCATAAACGGCGACTTGCCCGGCTTATCGAAGTGCTTGTCCGGGACCATCGGGTCGTACCAGTACAGGACCTTGCGCGTTGGGGGCTTGGCCGCTGCCGGCGCAGGTTTGGGCGCGTTCGCGCCGGTTGACGTGCGAGGCGTGCCGGACTTGGTCGACACCGGGGGCTTCGTGCCCGCGCCCTGCGGCTTGGCCGGGGCCGGCTCGTCGGGCGCGCCGACGCCCAAACGCGCGAGCGCGCCGGAGAGGTTGGCTTCCGAGTCGATGAGGAACTGTCCGGAGGTCACGACGCGCTCGCCACCGGACAGGCCCTCGAGTATCTCGGTCTTGCCGCCGCCGCTGCGGCCGGTGCGCACGAGTACCGGCTTGAAGCGGTCATCCGGACCGAGCACGATCACGCGCGCCTGCGTGCCGCTGCCGATGAGCGCATCGATCGGCACCAAGGGAACTTTGATGCCATCGACCGGCTGGATCGTGACCTGCGCGAACATGCCCGGCGCCAGCATTCCGCCGGGGTTGTCCAGCACGATGCGGGCTTTCTGCGTGCGGCTGGTCGCATCGAGCTGCGGCAGCAATGCCTCCACCCGGCCTGCAAACGTCCGACCCGGCATCGAGGTGACCGTCGCGGTGACGGGCGTGCCACGCACGATGTCGCCGACGCTGGCCTGCGGGACCGAGGCCTCGAGCCAGACGGTGTCGGTGCCGTTCACCCGAAAGAGCAGCGTGCCCATGCCAGCGGACTCGCCTTCGCGCACGCCGATCTCGCTGACCACGCCGGAGACGGGCGAGGTCAATGTGACCGTGCCGCCGGCACCCGTTCGCGCGCCGGCCGGCATGCCCAGCACGCGCAGGCGCTCACTGGCCGCCGAGCCCATGTTGCGTGCGGCCGCGGTGCGCGCACCGCGCAGCGCGCGGGCCTCGGCCATCGCCGTGCTCCACTCGCGCGCGATCACGCTCGCAAGTGGCTGGCCTGCCCGGACGGTTTCATACGGCGCCTTGACGTGCAGGCGATCGACGATCGAGTCCACGCGCGCGCTGACCACGCGCTCCTTGCGCAGGTCCCACGTCACCGTGCCTGGCGCCTGCACGGTACCGGCCAGGCTGCCGCGCTCGACGATGGCCGTGCGCATGCCCAGGTTCTGGCGTACGCCGGGGGTAATGCTGATCCCACTGTCAGCGCCGGCGTCGCCGTCGGCGTACTTGGGCACCAGCTCCATGTCCATGAAGGGCGACTTGCCCGGCTTGTCGAAACGCTGGTCCGGGACCATGGGGTCGTACCAGTACAGGACCTTGCGCTCCCCGCCCCCGCCGCCTTCGTCGGCGTACTTGGGGATCAGCTCCATGCCCATGGATGACTTGCCGGGCTTGTCGTAGCGCTCCTGCGGGACCATCGGGTCGTACCAGTAGAGAATCTTCCGCTCGCTCGACGCGGCGGCTGCCACTGCGCCGGTGTCTTTCGACTGGCCCCACCAGTAGCCGCCCGCGACTGCTGCGGCGACGAGAACGAATGCCGCGGCGGCGAGCGCCAGCGGTTTGATGCGAGGGTTCATCGCGTGCCCTCCTGGGGCAGAAGGAACGCGAGGGCGGCCCAGGCGTGGCCGAGCTCCCCGAGGTGTTCGGCGTGCGAGAGGTGGGCTTCGATCTCGGCGCGACGCGCGGTGATCCATGGCTGCAGCTCGCCGCCGGCTCGGTAACCGGCCATGGCCACCGCACTGCGATCGCGCGCAAGCGGGAGTAGCGAGTCGACGTGCAGCGATACTTGGCGCTTCAGACCCTGCCAGCGCGCGAGGTCGGCGCGGATCTGCCCGGCGAGCTGGCGTCGCAGATCCTCGCGCTCGTGCACCGTCGCGTCGTACTCGGCCCGGCGCGCGGCGACGCCGCGGTCCTGACGGTTGCGCGGGAACAGCGGCAGGCCGATCCCCACCTCGAGCATGATCATGTCGCTGCGCCCGCCGTCGCGTTGGCCGTAGGCGGCGCCCACGCTCCAGTCGGGTCGCTTTTCCGCGCGTGCGGCATCGATCGCGGCAGCGGCGGTTTCGACCTGGGCATTGGTCTGCAGCAGCGGGCCCAGTCGATCAACCGATGCGAGCAGCCGCTCCACCGGAACGGGCAGCGTGTCGAGGTCAGGTCCGTCGCTGGCCCCCGGCCCGATCTCCACGCCCGTCCACCGACCGAGGTCGGCGAGCGCCGCATCACGCTCGGCCTTGACGCCCGCGATGCGATTGTCGAGCTCGATGATCTCGGCCTGCGTGGCGAGCGCGTCGGACGGCGACTCGGCACCCGTGCTGACCCGGGCGGACGCCACCTTCGAGGCGAGCACCGCCTCCTCCCTCAACATTCCCAGCGCGTGCAGCTCCCGCGCAGCCGCCCAGACGTCGATCCAAGCCTGCGCGGTGGCGCGGCGGACTTCGATCGCCTGCGCTGTGCCGCTGGCCAGCGCCTCGTCGACCCGGCGCGCAGCCAAGGCGCGCGCGGCGGCGCGCTTGGCCCGGGCGGGGACGACCTGCCGCAGGCCGATGCGCTTTTGCGTCATCTCATCGGCACTGAAGTCCAGGGCGTCCGGGCCGGTGATCGGCAGGTTGTCTATCCCGAGCATCAGCTCCGGATCAGGCAACTGCCCGGCGCGACGCGCCTCCTGCCGGGCCGCCTCGATCCGGGCCTGCCGGGCCTGGAGCATCGGCGCGCGCGCCAGTGCCAGACGGATCGCTTCGTCGAGCGCGAGCGCACCGCGTACTGCGCTATGTGAGGCGAGGTGGGCGGGCGCGATCAGTCCCGGCGGGCTGCCGGCGGGCGGAGCCGCGAAGGCAACGGAGGTGGTCAGCAGCACGCCGACCGCCCCGGCGCAAAGGCGCCGGGACACCGCGCGCATGGGGCGCGGAGAAAAACACACAGGCATAAAAAAACTCCAATCACGACATCAGGCCGTCACCCGCGGTGACGGAACCAGGCATCAGCGATCAGAGTTGTTTAGATCAGCCAGGAGCACAGCCGGGATCGGGGTGGAGCCCGACCCTGCGGCAGTTCATAGCGTGCGAGCCCAGCGGATCCACGGTCCTGTGCACGCGCCAGCGCAAAGGCCGGAACCGGCGGAAGCGCTGTAAACACCGGGAGCTTGCCAGCGTCGGACGTGGCGTCTTCCGTCGGGCAGTCCGAGGCATCGTCGCCGTCAGTATCGGGTAGCCCAGCGCAACCGACCATGGCGGCCATTTCGGCCGAGTCATCCATCCCTTTCATGCCGGCCATCGTCGTGGCATGCGCCGCAGCGACGATCTGGCACCACACCAGCATGAGCATTGCCACGAGCGCGAAAGCGCGGCGGCGTGCAAGCATGCGGGTCCGGGTACGGTTCATGACAGTTACAGCATACGCCTCCTGCTCTGAAGGCTGTCAAGCGATCGGACTGTCGCCTTTCCTGTGCCTGACCTGCTAACGCATGACGGCGCGACGCGGGGGGG